>CAUSPE010000004.1:0-68048 GCA_963533485.1 uncultured Streptococcus sp. | reverse complement strand
AAGGTTATATAGTCCCGATAAGATGGTAGAAATTTCTATCAGTACTTTGTAACTCTATAACAATATTTTTTAAGGGGGGACATTTTTATGTCAGAACGTAAATTATTCACGTCTGAATCTGTATCTGAGGGGCATCCGGATAAGATTGCAGACCAAATTTCAGATGCGATTTTGGATGCTATTTTAGCTAAGGATCCAGATGCGCACGTTGCTGCTGAGACAGCTGTATATACTGGTTCCGTCCACGTTTTTGGTGAAATTTCTACAAATGCCTATGTGGATATTAACCGTGTGGTTCGTGATACCATTGCAGAGATTGGTTATACCAATACAGAGTATGGTTTTTCTGCGGAGACGGTGGGAGTTCATCCGTCACTTGTTGAGCAGTCACCAGATATCGCCCAAGGTGTTAACGAAGCCTTGGAGGTTCGTGGGAATGTAGATCAAGATCCGCTGGACTTGATTGGTGCTGGTGACCAAGGTCTTATGTTTGGATTTGCGGTGGATGAGACAGAAGAACTCATGCCATTGCCAATCTCACTCAGTCACAAGTTGGTTCGTCGTTTGGCAGAACTTCGTAAGTCTGGTGAAATCAGTTACCTTCGTCCAGATGCTAAATCACAAGTTACGGTTGAGTATGATGAAAATGATCGTCCAGTACGTGTGGATACAGTCGTTATTTCAACTCAGCACGACCCAGAAGTTAGCAATGAACAAATTCACAATGATGTGATTAGCAAGGTTATCAAGGAAGTTATTCCAGCATCTTACTTGGATGAGCAAACCAAATTCTTCATCAATCCAACTGGTCGTTTTGTAATCGGTGGACCTCAAGGAGACTCAGGTTTGACTGGTCGTAAGATTATCGTGGATACCTATGGTGGCTACTCTCGCCATGGTGGTGGTGCCTTCTCTGGTAAGGATGCGACTAAGGTGGACCGTTCAGCCTCTTATGCAGCTCGTTATATTGCCAAGAATATCGTTGCAGCAGGCCTTGCTAAGAAGGCAGAAGTACAATTGGCCTATGCTATCGGTGTTGCCCAGCCTGTTTCTGTTCGTATCGATACCTTTGGTACAGGAACAGTAGCTGAAAGCAAACTTGAAAAAGCGGCTCGTCAAATCTTTGACCTTCGTCCTGCAGGAATTATTCAAATGCTGGATCTCAAACGCCCAATTTACCGTCAAACAGCGGCTTATGGACACATGGGACGTACAGATATTGACCTTCCATGGGAACGATTAGACAAGGTAGATGCTTTAAAAGAAGCGGTGAAATAGAATTAAAAGATTGGTAGCTGTGCACTACCAATCTTTTTTGCAAAAGAAAACCAGCTTTTGGCTGGTCTTCTTATTTCATAGGGATTGAAATCTCAATCAATTTATCTGAATAAAGCGTCTTGATATTGGCTTCATCAATGCTTCCTTTATCGATTTTACGTTTCAAGAAGAAGTCTTGGATGGTTTCGATTTCAGGTTCACGAATAGCACGGTGTTTGTTGGAAATGAGGATTTCATAGTGAAGCGGGGCTTGTGTGAAAACTACATCTGTGTTTCCAGCAGAATAGACCTCGACAAGAGTTGCGTCTGTGCTTTCTAATTGGCTTTTAACAAGTTGCGAGTGTGAGTTTGTCGTATTGATAAGCTTCATAACAGTTCCTCCGATTTTCTAACTCTATTATAGCACTTTTTGGATAAAATCGTGTATTTTAGCCAATTCCATGCTGGATTTTCCAAGCTTCAATTCCCCATTTATGGCTACCACGTTTGAGT
This sequence comes from uncultured Streptococcus sp., assembly GCA_963533485.1. GTDB lineage: Bacteria > Bacillota > Bacilli > Lactobacillales > Streptococcaceae > Streptococcus. The sequence goes on along the minus strand of CAUSPE010000004.1, from coordinate 66,278 downwards.
TTTTCAATTGCTTCATCAATAGGAAACCAAGCAATATGATTAAAATCTTCCAATGGTTTTTGTACTTCTTGGAAAGAAATAGCTTCATAGAGATAAGCTGGGTTGTAGTAGTAGGTATCACGGTGGCGAGAGTAGAAATACTCATCAGCTTGCCCATAATAGGTTCCAATCTCAGCTGTAAAGCCAAGTTCTTCGATTAGTTCTCTCTTCAGTGCTTCTTGATGATCTTCGCCGGCTTCAATTTCTCCACCTGGCAAGAACCAAGCACCATTGGGAGCTTGAACTAAGACAATTTGTTTTTTTTCTGCATCCGGAATAACTGCGTACACACCATAGCGGGGCTGGTAGGTCACATTCTCTTTTTTTTCACCAAAAGTTGGGTTTGCCATTGCATTTTCCTCATTCTCTAGTATCTTTATTATTATCATAATGGACGAGGCGCTAGCTGTCAAGAATAAACCAACGAACTGGTGCAGAAAAAGCTACTTTGTCTTGGTCAATCCTTGTCTAGTTAAACTTTCCAGACCTAGCACTATAACTGGTATAATAAAAGAGAGGTGACTTTATGGCAGAATCAAGACTATTTCGTATCCTATATCTACTTTTAGAAAAAGGCAGTACAACGGCTCCTGAATTAGCCCGATTATTTGAAGTATCTGTACGAACGATTTATCGCGATATTGAGCGGTTGAGTATGGCGGGGATTCCTCTATATTCGATACCTGGGAAGGCAGGCGGAATCTTTTTAATGAAGGACTTTGTTCTGGATCGTACTCTCGTATCGGAGGATGAAAAATTAGAACTTCTATCAGCTTTGCAAGGAATTCAAGCCCTGACAAATGACAAGCAAGATCTGTTGCTTGAAAAGTTGGAATCTATTTTTCAAGTTTCTCCCAGCCCTTGGATAGAAGTAGACTTGACTGACTGGAGAAAGCGAGAAGGTCAAAAAGAATTATTTGATAACATCAAACATGCTATTCTAGAGAAAAGACAACTGGTGATTACTTATCTAGGTGGGTGTGGTCAGAAAACGATTCGTACAGTCGAGCCCTTTAGACTCGTATTTAAAAAGAGAGATTGGTACCTTCATGCCTACTGTTGTTTGAAGGAAGAGTGGCGTTTTTTCAAATTGTCTAGAATTAGGAATTATCACCTAACAACTGAAACTGTGAATCAGAAAAATGTGGAGGATTGGGTTGATGGTTCAGATCAAGTGACACATCAAATCGAAGTTTCCTTGAAGTTTAGTCCCAAGCTTGCTTTCCGGGTTTATGAAGATTTTTCAGAAGATGAGATTAGCTTGGGGAAAGATGGGTGTTATTATGTCAAGACAGTCCTACCAGAGCATGAAAGTCTGTATACTTACCTCCTGTCTTATCTAGATGGGGTGGAAATACTCGCCCCCAATCATCTGAAGAAAGAATTGCTTTCTAGATTAGAAAAAATCCAAAAACTTTACAAACCTTGACAAAAGATGTCAGGGTTTTGGTGCTATACTAGAGGTAGAAAGGAGAAGAACCAAATGAAATACGAATGGAGAAAAGAAGCGAAAGCTCTTTATCAAGTGAAGGCTAGGCCCAGCATCTTGCAGGTGCCAGGTCAATCCTATATCGTGATTGATGGTAAAGGTGATCCAAATCAAGAAGATTTTTCAGAACGCGTAGGGGTCTTATATGCCTTAGCCTATGCGATAAAGATGAAGTATAAAAAAGCTCCTCTGGATGAGGTTTACACTGATTTTACAGTCTTTCCTTTAGAAGGTGTATGGAAAAAGGAGAAGGAGGGAGAACTGGTAAAAAGTGAGCTTTCTTATAGCATTATGATTGGGCAACCCGATTTTATTACGAGAGAACTATTTGAAAAAGCTTTGGAAGAGGTCAAAATCAAGAAGCCAAATCTTCTTTATGAAGCTATTCGTTTTGAAATGATAGAAGAAGGCCAAAGTCTTGCTATGCTTCATGTAGGACCTTTTGATACTGAAAATGAGACTTTTGCAGAGATGGAGCATTTTTGTCAACTTCATAAACTCAAAAGAACTTCGGAAGTCCACCGAGAAATTTATCTCACTAATCTTCATCGAACGGAGCCAAGCAAATTAAAAACAATTCTTCGCTATCAAGTTCAAGAAGAGAATTAAAAAAAGAACAGGAAATCTTGTTTCCTGTTCTTTTTATGAGATTTATTCTTCTATTTCAGAAGCAATCTCTTCTGTTTTCTCAGTTTTTTTGGCAGATTTGATTTGAATATTGCCATTGCTTGTCATGACTGCCTTGAGGGCTTTCTCACTTGGATTTTCAAGGTAGAAGTCAGTGATGGCATCCTCAATATGGTCTTGGATGGTACGGCGGAGTGGGCGTGCTCCCATTTTTGGATCATAACCTAAGTCAACCAACTTTTCCTTGACCTTGTCTGTCACATCGAGGTGGATATTGTTGCTAGAGAGGCGTTTGTTGACATCCGCTAGCATGAGTTCGACGATTTGGAGAAGGTTGTCCTTGCTGAGAGGTTTAAATTCGATGATGCCATCAAAACGGTTCATAAACTCTGGACTAAAGAAGTTGCTGAGTTCGCCGAGAACAGAGTTGGTACGTCCTTCACGAGCCGCCCCAAAACCAACACTGGCTTCGGCCTTTCCAGTACCCGCATTTGAGGTCATGATAATGATAGCATCCTTAAAGCTAACTGTACGTCCTTGCCCATCAGTCAAACGACCATCGTCCAAGACTTGAAGGAACATGTGCATCACATCTGGATGAGCTTTCTCGACTTCATCGAGAAGGATGAGAGAATATGGATTGCGACGAACTTTTTCCGTTAACTGACCAGCTTCATCATAGCCGACATAACCTGGAGGGGCTCCGACCAATTTAGCCACACTGTGTTTTTCCATGTATTCACTCATATCAAAGCGAATCATGCTGTCAGCAGAACCAAAGAGCTCAATGGCTAGTTGTTTAGAGAGTTCTGTCTTACCGACGCCAGTTGGTCCGACAAAGAGGAAACTTCCGATTGGCCGATTAGGAGTTCCAAGTCCAACACGATTACGACGGATGGCTTTGGCAATCTTATCGACAGCTTCATCTTGACCAATGACATGAGCTTTGAGGTCGTCTGCTAGATGGATAAGCTGAGACTGTTCTTTTTCTTTGAGTTCTCCAACAGGGATATTGGTTTTCTGCTCAATGATATGTTCAATGGTTTTCTCGCTGATGATTGGAGTATCCTGATCGGTCACCTTATTTTTCTGCATTTCCTTGTACTTGGCAATCTGATCACGGAAATAAGCAGCCTTTTCAAAGTCTTCCTCTCGTGTAGCCTGAGCCTTTAGATTCTCAGCTTCAATTAAACGCTGATCAATCACTTTAGGATCAACAAAGTTCAGCGTTAGATTCATCTTTGAACCAGCTTCGTCCAACAGGTCAATAGCCTTGTCTGGCAAGAAGCGGTCTTGGATGTAGCGGTTGGAAAGATTTGCAGCAGCTTCGATAGCAGCATCAGTATACTTGACGTGATGGTAGTCTTCGTATTTCTTTTGAACCCCTTTAAGGATGATAATGGTTTCTTCGACAGTTGGTTCATCTACCTTGACAGGCTGCATACGGCGCTCTAGAGCAGCATCTTTTTCAATGATGCGGTATTCATTGAGAGTAGTGGCACCAACCATTTGCAGTTCACCACGGGCAAGGGCAGGTTTGAGGATATTTCCTGCATCCATATTGCCATCGCCTGCTGATCCCGCGCCAACAATTTCATGGATTTCATCGATAAAGAGGATGATATCCTCGCGTTTGCGGATTTCTTCCATGAGCTTTTGCATACGCTCTTCAAACTGGCCTCGGATACCCGTTCCTTGGACTAGACTGACCACATCCAAACGGATGACCTGCTTGCCTTGTAGTTTATGGGGAACATCACCATCGACGATTTTTTGAGCTAGACCTTCAACAACAGCTGTTTTACCAACACCTGGTTCTCCGATAAGGACAGGGTTGTTCTTGGTTCGACGGTTGAGGATTTCGATAACGCGGATAATCTCTTCATCTCGACCGATAACAGGGTCAATATCTCCCCGACGAGCAATCTCAGTAATATTGATACCGTATTCCTCAAGGAGTCTTCTTTCTTGGCTAGGAGGTGTTTGAAGTGGGCCGCGGTTTTGAGGTCCATAACCACCGTTTCCTCCATATCCCCCACCAGATTGAGTTGGAGGGACGTTATTTGAAGAAGGTTTGAAATTGTTCAAATCATTGAAAAAGTCGCCAAATGGATCAAAGTCATGATTATTTAAGTCAGTCATTCCTTTAAAGAGGGTATTATTTGGATCTGTTTTGATAATTTTATAGCAATTTTGACAAAGATCAATTTGCTTTTGCTGTCCATTGATATTGGTATACAGATGAATTGTTGAGTCGTTAATTTTACAGTTTTGACAGAGCATACATCTACCTCATTTCATTCTTATTCTTGGTCTAAGAAAAAGGTCAAGAATAGTCAAAGTTTTATACTCTCATTATAGCATGATTAAGGTGTAAAGCAAGTAAAAAGATTGGGAAGTGGTCGTTTTTAAAAGAAGGATTTATGGAGAATCCAGCGACATTGAAGGTAAGAAAAAATCCCATTTGTGGTGACAAAAAGGATTCTCATTCATCGGGCCTTACTGCCCGTTGTTTTTATATTAGTAAAGGAGTTCGTAGATCTCCATTGCAATCAAATCAATGCTATCAAAGGTATAAGTTTCACGAGCCTCTACATCGCGAAGGGTGAAGAGTGATCCGTTTTCGTCGTCGTGGCTGTATGCAACTTCTGCCACAACAACACCTTCACGTTCAAAATTACGTTTTAGATTTCCACCATCTTTTGTCATTGCTTCTAGGCGGTTAATGATTCTAACCAAATGTGATTCCATTTTGATTCTCCTCCATTTCTTATCGTTTCTATTTTACCATAAACAAGAGGTAGTTGACTAGAAAAAAACTGTGATTTCTCTCTATTTCTCTATTCTATCAAGTTAATTGTTAAAATTAGAGAAAAAGGATTGCATTTTAATTCAATTCATGTTATAATCATACAATCTAATACATAGAAAGTTGATTGAATATGAATTTTTCTTTTTTACCAAAGTATTTACCATATTTTAACTATGGTGCTCTGATTACCGTATTGATTTCCATCCTTGTCGTCTGCTTAGGGACCATTATAGGTGTGTTACTGGCCTTTGCCCAACGTTCACGCTTTAAACCGCTCGTTTGGTTTGCGAATGTCTATGTTTGGATCTTCCGTGGAACTCCGATGATGGTTCAGATTATGATTGCCTTTGCTCTTATGCATATCAATGCTCCGACTATTCAAGTGGGAATTTTAGGAGTTGATCTTTCTCGTTTGATTCCTGGTATTCTGATTATTTCTATGAACAGTGGTGCTTACGTTTCAGAAACTGTTCGTGCGGGGATCAATGCGGTTCCTAAAGGTCAGTTAGAGGCTGCATATTCTCTAGGTATTCGTCCGAAAAATGCCATGCGTTATGTCATTTTGCCACAAGCTATAAAAAATATTCTTCCAGCGCTGGGAAATGAATTTATCACCATTATCAAGGATAGTTCCCTCTTGTCAGCGATTGGGGTGATGGAGTTGTGGAATGGTGCAACGACAGTAGCAACAACAACTTATTTACCGTTGACTCCCCTTTTATTTGCAGCCTTTTACTATTTGATTATGACCTCTGTTTTGACAGTGGCGTTGAAAGCATTTGAAAAACATATTGGACAAGGAGACAAGAAATAATGACAGAAACCTTGATTAAAATTGAAGAACTACATAAGTCTTTTGGGAAAAATGAAGTTTTAAAAGGCATCAATCTTGAGATTAAACGTGGAGAAGTTGTGGTCATTATTGGTCCATCAGGGAGCGGGAAATCAACCCTCCTTCGTTCGATGAATCTCCTTGAAGAAGCAAGTAAAGGTAAGGTTATCTTTGAAGGAGTTGATATCACTGATAAGAAAAATGACCTTTTTGCTATGCGTGAAAAGATGGGCATGGTATTCCAACAATTCAACCTCTTTCCCAATATGACAGTGATGGAAAATATCACTTTATCACCAATTAAAACCAAAGGTGAAAGCAAGGAAGTTGCGGAGAAAAGAGCACAGGAACTGTTAGAAAAAGTTGGCTTGCCAGACAAGGCGACGGCTTATCCACAGAGTTTGTCAGGTGGTCAGCAACAACGGATTGCCATTGCACGTGGACTTGCTATGGAACCAGATGTTTTGCTCTTTGATGAGCCGACTTCAGCCCTAGATCCTGAGATGGTTGGAGAAGTTCTAGCTGTTATGCAAGACCTTGCCAAGTCAGGGATGACTATGGTGATTGTGACTCATGAAATGGGCTTTGCGCGTGAGGTAGCAGACCGTGTTATCTTTATGGCGGATGGAGTTGTCGTCGAAGATGGAACACCAGAGGAGATTTTCGATCAAACAAAAGAACAACGGACCAAGGAATTTTTAAGTAAGGTTTTGTAATACCTCATTTTTAGAAGAAATGGAGTAGGCATCATGGCTTCCAGTAAAAAATATTTAGATTTTATTCTCGAACAGCTATCAGAGCTAGAGGAGATGAGTTATCGTCCAATGATGGGAGAGTATATTCTTTATTATCGTGGAAAGATTATTGGAGGAATCTATGATAATCGTTTGTTACTGAAGCCTGTGAAGATGGTCTTGGATCAACTGGGACAGACTAGGCTTGAACGTCCTTATGAAGGAGCTAAGGAGATGATTTTGATAGAAGACATTGAAGATAAATCATTTCTAATGAAATTAATCAAGGAGATGTATGAAGTCTTACCGGCTCCAAAAGTCAAAAAGAAAGCATGACAGATTTACTTAGTATAAATAGGCATAAAAGCTCGACAAGGGCTTTTTCTTATAGTTTCAGACTATAGGGTCCATTAGGCAAGAAGTGTTAGAATGGCGAGTTATTTTTTGATATAATAGAGGATATTTGATAGAAAAGAGAAGAGATATGGCACAGATTATTGATGGGAAGGCTCTTGCAGCTAAGTTACAAGGACAGTTGGCTGAGAAGACGGCTAAACTAAAAGAAGAAACAGGTCTAGTTCCAGGATTGGTAGTGATTTTGGTGGGGGACAATCCTGCCAGCCAAGTCTACGTTCGCAACAAGGAACGGTCAGCTCTTGCTGCAGGATTCCATAGTGAAGTAGTGCGAGTTCCTGAAACCATTACACAAGCAGAATTGTTAGACTTGATTGCTAAATACAATCAAGATCCAGCTTGGCATGGGATTTTGGTTCAGTTGCCTTTACCTAAACATATTGATGAAGAGGCAGTTTTATTAGCCATTGACCCCGAAAAAGATGTGGATGGTTTCCACCCGCTAAACATGGGGCGTCTTTGGTCTGGGCATCCAGTTATGATTCCTTCGACACCTGCAGGAATTATGGAGATGTTTCATGAATATGGGATTGAGTTGGAAGGTAAAAATGCGGTTGTTATTGGTCGCTCAAATATTGTTGGAAAACCGATGGCTCAGCTTCTTTTAGCCAAGAATGCGACTGTGACTTTGACTCACTCACGCACCCATCATCTTGCCAAGGTGGCTGCTAAGGCAGATATTCTTGTCGTTGCAATCGGTCGTGCTAAGTTTGTGACAGCTGACTTTGTCAAACCAGGAGCGGTTGTCATTGACGTTGGGATGAACCGAGATGAAAATGGCAAGCTTTGTGGAGATGTTGATTATGATGCGGTTGCACCACTTGCCAGTCACATCACACCTGTACCTGGTGGAGTTGGTCCTATGACTATTACCATGCTAATGGAGCAAACCTATCAGGCAGCGCTTCGAACACTGAACGAGGACTAGGAAGATGAAATTCGTATTTGACCTAGATGGGACGCTGTCTTTCGACTATATGACCATAGATGAGGAGATTAAGCAGGTTCTTTTAAAGGCTAGCGATTATGGACATGAGGTTGTATTTGCCTCAGCTCGCTCATATCGGGATTGTTTGGGCTTATTAGGTACCGATCTCAGTCAGCGCTTGGTTATAGGTTTGAATGGTGGTGTAGCCTATTATCTGGGGAAAGCCATCTATGAGAGAAATCTCGATGCTAGAGTTTATCAGGCGCTAGTGGATTATTGCGAGACCTATAATATCCCTTTCTTTGCAGATGATTGCTTTGACTATAGTGGTCAGATTGTAGAGAAGATTCCATTTATTTCCAGTGTGGATCCCCTAAAGGTGGCTCGTCATCAGAAACTTGAGGACTTAGGGACTCCGATTAAGGTAGTCGTTTATATGGGTGACCATGAGGATTTGCTTGATGATCTGCTTGGTCAGCTAGAAAGGCTGGGGCAGGCTCATCTGTCTTATCATGCGCATGAAAAGTGCCTTTATGTTAATCCCTTGGATACTCATAAGGCGACAACTGTTGAAAAGTTATGCGGGGAGAACTTCATCGCTTTTGGAAATGACCAAAACGATATTGAACTTTTTAAAACGTCTCTCTATTCTGTCCAGATAGGAGATTTTGCTGGCCTTACTCCATATGCAGATGACACGTTAGAGCTAAAAGGGGAACCTTCTCCAGCAGTGGCAGCTAAAATCTTACAGACCTTTGCGGAATTTAAGGGAAAATAGTGTAGAAGGAGGTCTGAACCTCCTTTTGTAGTATAATGGAGTGAGAGGGAAAAAACGATGAAAGTGATTGATCAAACTTTACTAGAAAAAGTTATTATTGAACGTTGTCGTCATAGCCATAAGGGAGATTACGGGCGTTTGCTTTTGCTGGGAGGGGCCTATCCTTATGGGGGAGCTATCATCATGTCAGCCATTGCAGCTGTCAAAAGTGGGGCAGGTTTGGTGACTGTTGGCACGGATAAGGAGAATATTCCGGCTCTGCACAGTCATCTACCTGAGGCCATGGCATTTTCTCTTCAGGACCAGCGATTGTTAAAAGAGCAGTTGGAAAAGGCAGAAGTTGTCTTGTTAGGTCCGGGTTTGCGAGAGGATGCATTTGGAGAAGAAATCATAAAACGGGTCTTTGACAGCCTTAGAAAAGACCAGATTTTGATTGCAGATGGCGGCGCTTTGGGCATCTTAGCAAACGGCCAGTTACCATTTCCTTCTACTCAGCTCATCCTAACTCCCCACCAAAAGGAATGGGAAAGACTGTCTGGTATAGTTCTTGACCATCAAAATAAAGAGACGACTGCTAGGGCTCTTTCTGCTTTTCCTCAAGGGACGATTTTAGTTGAGAAAGGTCCAGCGACTCGTATCTGGCAAGCTGGTCAGCCTGAATATTATCAGTTACAGGTTGGAGGCCCCTATCAAGCAACTGGTGGAATGGGAGATACTCTGGCTGGGATGATTGCAGGTTTTGCAGGTCAGTTTCATCAAGTCAGTCTCTATGAGAGCGTGGTGGTAGCGACCTACCTTCATTCAGCTATTGCGCAAGAACTAGCTCAAGAAAACTACCTTGTCTTGCCTACCGAAATTAGTAAAGCTCTTCCGAAAACAATGAAAAAAATATCTCAAAAAGGCAGCTAATACCTTAGTTGTCTTTTTTTGTTGATGTAGCTTTGTTAATAAGGTTTTCAAATACCTCAGAACCAGGAATCAACTGCTGAACTTGCGTGAAATTCTCACTTTTAAGGTCTGGGTTTTTACTCAAACTCACAAGGAAAGTGAGATTGTTATCAAAGTTGAGGGGTGTCAAATCATGCTTTTTTTGATATAATTTTTAATGATGAATGCGAGAAATGATCGGTATGTGGTCGTTGATTTAGAGGCGACCAGCACCGGAAGCAAGGCAAAAATTATTCAAGTAGGCATTGTGGTGATTGAGAATGGCGACATCATCGATCAGTATGCGACTGATGTCAATCCCCACGAACCTTTGGATTCTCATATCAAAGAATTAACGGGTCTGACCGATCAGCGTTTGGCTGCGGCGCCAGAATTTTCTCAGGTGGCTGGAAAAATTTTTGAATTGGTTAAGGACGGTATTTTTGTTGCGCACAATGTACAGTTTGATGCCAACCTTCTTGCGGAATTTCTCTTTTTTGAAGGATATGAATTGCGCACACCGCGGGTGGATACAGTTGAGCTTGCCCAAGTTCTGTATCCTCAGTTTGAAAAGTATAACTTAGGTATCCTTTGTCAAGAGTTGGGCATTGAGCTGGAACATGCCCATACTGCCCTGTCAGATGCTCAGGCAACAGCTGAACTCTTGCTTTACATGCGTCAAAAACTTTTTGAGCTACCTAAAGGGCTTTTAGAAAGCTTGTTAGACCTTGCAGACAACCTTCTCTATGAAAGTTATCTGGTGATTGAGGAGGTTTACCAGCAACAATCTCTCTTATCTTCGCCCGACTTGATGGAGCTTCATGGGCTTTTCCTCAAAAAGGAAAGCAAAGCCTTAGTCCCACGAAAGTTATCCAAAGACTTTGCTAAAAACATTTCTTTATTGGGGCTGGAGGAGCGTCCGCAACAGTTGGAATTTGCGGAGAAGATTGAGCAATTATTGGAAGAACACCAGACTTCCTTTATCCAAGCCCAAACGGGACTGGGCAAGACTTATGGCTATCTTCTCCCGGCTTTGAACTTGGAGAGTCAAGCAGGGATCCTAGTGAGCGTTCCGACCAAAATTCTTCAAAATCAAATCATGCAAGAAGAAGGTCAGCGTTTAAAAGAGGTTTTCCATCTGGAGATTCATAGTCTCAAGGGGCCTCAAAATTATTTGAAACTGGATGCCTTTCACCGAGTTCTCCATCGATCTGAGTCCAATCGCCTTTTCACTCGCTTTAAAATGCAACTGCTCATCTGGCTAACAGAGACAGAGACAGGTGACTTGGACGAAATCGGGCAGCTTTATCGCTACCAGCACTTTCTGCCAGAACTAGTCCACGATGGCAAGATTTCAAAGAAAAGTTTATTTGCTACAGAGGATTTTTGGAAACGAGGGCAGGAAAAGGCCAAAACCAGTCGTGTTCTTCTGACCAATCATGCTTATCTGGTTACTCGTTTGGAAGACAATCCAGAGTTTGTCGACAACCGTTTGGTGATCTTGGATGAAGCTCAAAAAATGCTGCTAGCCCTTGAAAATCTAGCCCAGCAGGCTTACCGCCTTGAGGAACTTGTAACTCAAATTGAAAAGTCCTTGGAGTCAGTGGAGGATTTGGTTCAGAAACGCTTGCTTGAGAGTATAGGTTTTGAATGTCGATACTTGATAGAGCACTATCAGTCAGGTCTGAAGAATGGAAAGTGGTTGGATTCTCTCGAACACTTGCGCCAGCATTTTTCGGAGTTAGCTCTCCCAGAGTATAGAGAGCTAGCAAACTTTTTCACCTCGGACCGTGAATTTTGGCTTGCTACAGCAGAGAAATCGAGCAAGGATGTCTTGATTTGTTCAAGCAAAAAAGGCCGCTTTATACTAGCAGACCTATTGCCAGAAGATTGTAGGCTCCTAGGAGTATCGGCCACTCTTGAAATCAGTAATCGGGTTTCCCTAGCAGATTTATTGGGCTTTCCAGATGCTCCGCTTGTTAAGCTTGATGTAGCAAAGCAGGAGCAACAAGAAGTCTTTCTAGTCGATGACTTTCCTCTTGTGACAGAAGTTCCGCCTTTTGACTATGCTAGTGAAGTGGCTTCTGTCATTCGAAGCTTACAGGCCTTTCAAGAACCCATATTGGTTTTGTTTACTTCAAAAGAGATGTTGCTGGCAGTTTCGGACCTGCTCGACCAACCGCATCTGGCTCAGTATAAAAATGGGGAACCAAGTCAACTGAAAAAACGTTTTGAAAAAGGTGAACGCCAGATCTTGCTTGGAACAGGTAGTTTCTGGGAAGGGGTTGATTTTTCAACCCATCCATTTGTACTCCAAGTGATTCCGAGATTGCCTTTCCAAAATCCACAAGAGCCTTTAACCAAAAAATTAAACCAAGAACTGCGTCAAGAAGGGAAAAATCCTTTCTATGATTATCAGTTACCGATGGCGATCATTCGGCTAAAACAAGCTCTGGGCCGTACTGTTAGAAGATCTGACCAAGGTTCGGTTGCTGTTATCTTAGACAGTCGTGTCGTTAGCAAGCGTTACGGCAAACAAATCGCTCAGGCCTTGTCAAAAGAAAGGACTGTTCAGGTTCTTTCTGGAGAACAGCTAGAGCCTGCAGTAGCTGATTTTCTCCAATCTCGTCGCAATAGAATGAAAGAAAAATCCCAGAAAGAGAAAAGGTAAAAAATATGAAACGTTCACTCGACTCTCGAGTCGATTATAGCCTTCTCCTACCAGTGTTTTGTTTACTGGTGATTGGAGTAGTGGCCATTTATATAGCAGTTAGTCATGACTATCCAAATAATGTATTGCCAATTCTAGGTCAGCAAATTGCTTGGATTTCCTTGGGCCTTGTCATTGGTTTTGTGGTCATGTTCTTTAATACCGAGTTTTTATGGAAGGTGACTCCCTATCTTTATGGTCTAGGGCTAGCTTTGATGGTCCTACCTCTTGTTTTCTACAATCCAAATCTTGTAGCGTCAACAGGTGCCAAGAACTGGGTATCGATTGGTGGGACGACACTCTTTCAGCCATCGGAGTTCATGAAGATTTCCTATATCTTGATGTTGGCTCGAGTCATCGTACAATTCACTCAAAAACACAAGGAATGGCGACGAACTATTCCCTTGGATTTCCTATTGATTGGTTGGATGATCGCCTTTACCATCCCAGTCTTGATCCTCTTAGCCCTACAAAGTGACTTGGGGACTGCCTTGGTCTTTGTGGCTATTTTTGCAGGTATGGTTCTCCTTTCAGGTGTTTCGTGGAAGATTATCATTCCGGTCTTTGCGACAGGAGTGACTGCAGTTGCAGGCTTCATGGCCATCTTTATAAGCAAGGATGGACGTGCCTTCTTGCATCAGATTGGAATGCCAACCTACCAGATCAACCGCATCTTGGCTTGGCTCAATCCCTTTGACTTCGCGCAAACAACGACTTACCAACAGGCGCAGGGACAAATTGCGATTGGAAGTGGTGGCTTGTTTGGACAAGGTTTCAATGTGTCCAATCTCCTCATTCCAGTACGTGAGAGTGATATGATTTTTACGGTGATTGCTGAAGATTTTGGCTTTATTGGTTCAGTCTTTGTGGTTGCCCTGTACTTGCTTCTTATTTACCGGATGTTGAAGATTACGCTCAGGTCAAACAACCAGTTCTACACCTATATTTCGACTGGTTTTATCATGATGTTGCTCTTCCATATCTTTGAAAATATCGGTGCCGTGACAGGCTTACTTCCTTTGACAGGGATTCCTCTGCCTTTCATTTCTCAAGGGGGATCCGCAATTATTAGTAACCTCATTGGTGTCGGTCTCCTCTTGTCTATGAGTTACCAGACCAATCTAGCAGAAGAGAAAAGTGGAAAAGTTCCATTCAAACGAAAGAAAGTCGTCTTAAAACAAATCAAATAAGGAGGCCACTATGGCAAAAGTAGCAGTTGTCTTAGCCCAGGGTTTTGAAGAAATCGAAGCCTTGACAGTAGTTGATGTCTTGCGTCGAGCAAACATTTCATGTGATATGGTAGGATTCGAAGAGCAGGTGACAGGATCACATGGCATTCAGGTGAAAGCCGACCGTATCTTTGATGGTGATTTGTCCGACTATGACTTGGTCGTTCTTCCAGGAGGTATGCCAGGATCAGCTCACCTACGGGATAATCCAGCCCTCATTTCTGAGATTAAAGCCTTTGACCAAGCAGGAAAGAAAATTGCTGCCATCTGTGCAGCCCCAATCGTTCTTCATCAAGCAGGTGTCCTGAAAGACAAACACTTTACTTGTTATGACGGAATTCAGGAGCAAATTACTGACGGAATTTATCAAAAGCAAACAGTGGTTGTGGATGGTAATCTAACAACCAGCCGAGGACCGTCAACTGCCCTTGCCTTTGCCTATGAGTTGGTAGAGCAATTGGGAGGAGATGCCGAAAGTTTACGAGACGGCATGCTCTATCGAGATGTCTTTGGAAATCAACAGTAAGACGAGAGTTCGGCTCTCGTTTTTTAATTTACTCCGTGTCTAAAAATGTTTCATATGATTGTCTTACGTTTTTATATCAATCTTTTATAAATCAATCAAGCTTTGTCTAGCATAAGAAGGAAATCTATCTCTAGAAATGTTAGTGTTTTCAAGTTGTTAGATAGAATAGTTCAGATTTCTACTGAAATCAATAGATTCTTGAAAAAGATAGAATATTCAATAAATGCTATATTAAAATGCTTTATCATGCGAATTAATCTGCTTGTATTAATTTGAAATATAAAGTACTTTCTCTGTAATATAATTGAAACGTGTTACTAGTATATTAAAATTAGTAAGAATTTTTTGCATATACGAAACTGGGGGAGTGATATGTTGGAAACTTTCGGAAAAATATTCAAAGTCATTAGAGAATCAAAAAAAATGTCCCTGAAAGAGGTGGCTGCTGGTGATATTTCCGTGGCTCAGCTATCCCGTTTTGAACGGGGAGTCAATGGGATCACACTTGATTCTTTTTATTGTTGTTTAAAAAATATGGCTGTTTCCCTAGAGGAGTTTCAGTATGTTTACCATAATTACATTGATTCAGATGATGTGCTGTTCTCAAAAAAAGTAGCTGATGCATATCAGGAAAACAATGTTGTCAAGCTCCAAAATATTTTGTCTAGCTCAGAAGCTTTGACCGAACAGTTTCCTGAGAAAAAAAACTATAAACTCAATACAATCATTGTCAGGGCCCTCTTGTCCTCCTGTTGCTCAGATTTTCAGATTAGCAAGAAGGATATAGAATTCCTGACGGATCATCTCTTTTCTGTTGAGGAGTGGGGACGTTATGAACTCTGGCTTTTTACAAACAGTGTTGATTTGATGACCTTGGAAACGCTGGAAACCTTTGCTAGTGAGATGATCAATCGTACCCAGTTTTATAACAACCTACCTGAAAATCGCCGCCGTATTATCAAGATGCTACTTAATGTCATTAGCGTCTGTATAGAAGGAAACCATCTGCTAGTTGCTATGAGGTTTCTCAATTATCTAGACCACTCTAAAATCCCTGAAACAGATCTATATGATCGAACGCTGATTAAGTATCATAGGGCTCTGTATGCCTACAAGGTCGGGAATACTAATGCTCTCAGTGACATCGAGCAATGCCTATCTTTTTTTGAATTTTTAGATTCCTTTGGTGTTGCCCAAAAGCTTAAAGAACAGTTTGAAAGAATTTGCCTTTCATAGTTGTAGATGTGCAACAAAAAATGATCATTTTGAAAAATATACTAGAATAAGGGCATAACTTTATACTAAATTCAGAAGGAGGCTTTATGATGGAGAAAAAGATTCATTATAAGATGCATAAAGTTAAGAAAAACTGGGTAGCCATTGCTTTGACTACCTTGGCCCTTATTGTAGCACCAAAGGTACTTGGTCTAGAACCAGGCGTTGTCCATGCGGATGATGTAAAGCAGGTTGTAGTTCAAGAACCTGCTACAGCTCAGACTAGTGGTCCGGGTCAGCAAACTCCAGCCCAAGCTAAAATAGCATCTGAGCAAGAAGCAGAAAAAGCAACCCCTGCAGACAAGGTGACAGGCGATGCTGCTGCTAGTGATAAGTCTGCTAAACCAGCAGAAAATACGGAAGCAACAGTTCAAACCAATGCTCAAGAGCCTGCTAAACCAGCAGATACGAAAGAAGCATCTACAGAAAAGGCTGCTGTTGCTGAAGAAGTTAAAGCTGCTAATGCAATCACAGAAACTCCTAAAACAGAAGTAGCAGACCAGGATAAACAAGCAAGGCCAACAACTGCCCAAGACCAAGAAGGCGACAAACGAGAAAAATCGGCTATTGAAGACAAGATTGTTGCAAATCCAAAGGTTGCAAAGAAAGATCGCTTGCCCGAACCTGCTCAAAAACAAGGAGCAGTAGCTGAAAGAATGGTAGCAGATCAGGCTCAACCTGCACCTGTAAATGCTGACCATGATGATGATGTCCTATCTCATATTAAGACCATTGATGGTAAAAATTACTATGTTCAGGACGATGGTACAGTTAAAAAGAACTTTGCAGTTGAACTTAATGGGAGAATACTTTATTTTGATGCAGAAACGGGTGCCTTAGTTGATTCAAATGAATATCAGTTCCAACAAGGAACCAGCAGTCTCAATAATGAATTCTCCCAAAAGAATGCTTTCTATGGTACGACTGACAAGGATATTGAAACTGTAGACGGTTATTTGACAGCAGATAGCTGGTATCGTCCAAAGTTCATCTTAAAAGATGGAAAAACATGGACGGCATCGACAGAAACAGACTTACGTCCTCTTTTGATGGCTTGGTGGCCTGATAAACGTACTCAGATTAATTACCTCAACTATATGAACCAGCAAGGTCTGGGAGCAGGTGCTTTTGAAAACAAAGTGGAACAAGCTCTCCTGACAGGTGCTTCTCAGCAGGTTCAGCGCAAAATTGAGGAAAAAATTGGTAAAGAAGGCGATACCAAATGGTTGAGAACGCTGATGGGTGCCTTTGTCAAAACCCAGCCAAACTGGAATATCAAGTCAGAGTCTGAAACAACTGGTACTAAAAAGGACCACTTGCAGGGTGGAGCTTTGCTTTATACTAATAATGAGAAGAGCTCTCATGCTGACTCTAAGTTCCGTCTGCTTAACCGTACCCCTACTAGTCAAACAGGTAAACCTAAGTACTTCATTGACAAGTCAAACGGTGGTTATGAGTTCTTGCTCGCTAACGACTTTGACAACTCTAATCCAGCTGTTCAGGCCGAACAACTCAACTGGTTGCATTTTATGATGAACTTTGGAAGCATCGTAGCCAATGATCCGACTGCTAATTTTGATGGAGTTCGTGTCGATGCGGTGGACAATGTCAACGCAGACTTGCTCCAAATCGCATCTGACTACTTCAAGTCTCGCTACAAGGTGGGAGAAAGTGAAGAAGAAGCCATCAAGCATTTGTCTATCTTGGAAGCTTGGTCTGATAACGATCCTGACTACAACAAAGATACTAAAGGCGCTCAACTAGCAATTGACAACAAGCTACGCTTGTCCTTGCTTTATTCATTCATGCGTAATCTATCTATCCGTAGCGGAGTAGAGCCTACGATTACAAATAGTCTAAATGACCGTTCTTCTGAAAAGAAAAATGGCGAACGGATGGCTAACTATATCTTTGTTCGGGCTCATGACAGTGAAGTACAAACCGTTATTGCTGACATCATCCGGGAAAATATCAATCCAAACACGGATGGTTTGACCTTTACTATGGATGAACTCAATCAAGCCTTCAAGATCTACAACGAAGATATGCGCAAGGCAGACAAGAAGTATACGCAGTTCAACATTCCAACTGCTCATGCCCTCATGCTCTCCAATAAAGACTCTATCACTCGGATCTACTATGGTGACCTCTATACCGATGATGGTCAATACATGGAGAAAAAATCTCCTTACCACGACGCTATCGATGCCTTGTTGCGTGCTCGTATTAAGTATGTAGCAGGTGGACAAGACATGAAAGTCACTTATATGGGTGTACCTCGTGAGGCTGATAAATGGTCTTACAATGGTATTTTGACTTCTGTGCGCTACGGTACTGGTGCCAATGAAGCAACAGATGAAGGAACAGCAGAAACTCGTACTCAAGGGATGGCTGTTATTGCTTCAAACAACCCTAACCTCAAGTTAAACGAGTGGGATAAACTGCAAGTCAATATGGGAGCAGCCCACAAGAATCAATACTATCGCCCTGTACTTTTGACGACCAAAGATGGTATTTCCCGTTATCTAACTGACGAAGAAGTGCCGCAATCGCTCTGGAAGAAGACAGATGCTAATGGTATTTTGACCTTTGATATGAATGATATCGCAGGCTACAGCAATGTACAGGTTTCTGGATATCTGGCTGTTTGGGTACCAGTTGGCGCTAAGGCAGATCAGGATGCTCGTACAACAGCAAGCAAGAAGAAAAATGCTAGTGGTCAAGTTTACGAATCTAGCGCAGCCCTTGATTCTCAGTTGATTTACGAAGGATTTTCTAACTTCCAGGACTTTGCAACCCGCGATGACCAATATACCAATAAAGTCATTGCTAAAAATGTCAACCTCTTCAAGGAATGGGGAGTAACTTCATTTGAGCTACCACCTCAGTATGTATCTAGTCAAGACGGTACTTTCTTAGATTCTATCATTCAGAATGGTTATGCCTTTGAAGACCGCTACGATATGGCGATGAGCAAGAACAATAAATATGGTTCTTTAAAAGATTTGCTCAATGCTCTTCGTGCGCTTCACAGTGTCAATATCCAAGCCATTGCGGACTGGGTACCAGACCAAATCTATAACCTACCAGGTAAGGAAGTGGTAACAGCAACACGTGTCAATAACTACGGAACCTACCGTGAAGGCGCAGAAATCAAGGAGAAACTCTATGTAGCTAATAGTAAGACCAATGGGGCTGATTTCCAAGGTAAGTACGGTGGGGCCTTCTTGGATGAGCTTAAAGCTAAATATCCAGAGATCTTTGAACGAGTACAGATTTCCAATGGTCAAAAGATGACAACAGATGAGAAGATTACCAAGTGGTCGGCTAAGTACTTTAATGGTACCAATATCTTAGGTCGTGGTGCTTACTATGTTCTTAAAGACTGGGCTAGCAACGACTATCTCACTAACAAAAATGGCGAGATAGTATTGCCTAAGCAATTAGTTAATAAGAATGCTTACACAGGATTTGTTAGTGATGCCAATGGTACCAAGTTCTATTCAACTAGTGGTTATCAAGCTAAAAATTCCTTTATCCAAGATGAAAATGGAAATTGGTATTACTTCGATAAACGAGGTTATCTTGTAACAGGTGCTCATGAAATTGATGGCAAGCACGTTTATTTCTTGAAGAATGGTATTCAACTTCGTGATTCTATCCGTGAAGATGAAAATGGTAATCAGTACTACTATGATCAAACTGGTGCCCAAGTTCTCAACCGTTACTACACTACTGATGGTGAAAACTGGCGTTACCTTGATGCCAAGGGCGTTATGGCTCGAGGTCTTGTCAAGATAGGAGATGGACAGCAATTCTTTGATGAAAACGGCTATCAGGTTAAGGGCAAGATTGTGAGTGCTAAGGATGGCAAACTTCGTTACTTTGACAAGGATTCAGGAAATGCTGTTATCAATCGTTTTGCTCAGGGTGATAACCCAAGTGATTGGTACTATTTTGGAGCAGATGGAGTTGCTGTGACAGGTCTTCAAAAGATTGGTCAACAAACACTTTACTTTGACCAAGATGGCAAGCAAGTCAAGGGTAAAATCGTGACACTTTCAGATAAGAGTATCCGTTACTTTGATGCCAACTCAGGAGAAATGGCAGTCGGCAAGTTTGCAGAAGGTGCCAAGAGCGAATGGTATTACTTTGACCAAACTGGAAAAGCAGTGACAGGTCTTCAAAAGATTGGCAAACAAACACTTTACTTTGACCAAGATGGTAAGCAAGTCAAGGGTAAAGTGGTAACTTTGGCTGATAAATCCATCCGTTACTTTGATGCCAACTCAGGAGAAATGGCAGTCGGCAAGTTTGCAGAAGGTGCCAAGAACGAATGGTATTACTTTGACCAAACTGGTAAAGCAGTGACAGGTCTTCAAAAGATTGGCAAACAAACACTTTACTTCGACCAAGATGGCAAGCAAGTCAAGGGCAAAATCGTGACACTTTCAGATAAGAGTATCCGTTATTTTGATGCTAACTCAGGAGAGATGGCAACTGACAAGTTTGTCGAAGGTTCCCCAAATGAGTGGTACTATTTTGATCAAGCTGGAAAAGCAGTGACAGGCTTGCAGCAGGTTGGTCAACAGACTCTCTATTTCACGCAAGACGGTAAGCAAGTCAAAGGAAAAGTTGTTGATGTGAATGGAGTTAGTCGATATTTCGATGCCAATTCAGGGGATATGGCTCGAAGCAAATGGATTCAACTTGAAGATGGAAGTTGGATGTATTTTGACCGCGATGGTAGAGGTCAAAACTTCGGAAGAAACTAATCGAATGTAGCTCAATAAAAATCAAACTTTATCTGACGATATACAAAAACGATAACTCCTTTAAAGGACGTTATCGTTTTTTGACTGTTTGGAGAATAAATTACAATTGAAAAGAAAGATGGAATCATTGGAAACTGAAATGAATTAACAAGAGATTCCATATTGGAATAATCTTTTTCTGCTCTCTATTGTGGTATTCAAAGCAATGAGGATTCTATTTTTAAAGTTTGGAAATCCAAAATCGTTTCGTTTGCGAATAATGACGCGGTTGTTAGTAGTTTCTATTTTTTTATTTGTACATTTGAGATAGGAAAGATTTTGCTTGATTATTCATAGAGGAGCAATTCTTCACAAAAAGGCTCCATCGATGCAATAGTGTTTTACTATCTATAGAAATTATAGAGCCGAAAAATCTAGGAAATCATCGCTTTTTTCATAAAAAAATGGTATAATGAAGGGTATGAAATATCACGACTATATATGGGATTTAGGTGGTACCCTATTGGATAATTATGAGACTTCTACAGCAGCCTTTGTAGAAACCTTAGCCCAATATGGAATAGAGCAAGAACACGACCGTGTCTACGAAGCTTTGAAGGTTTCGACAGCTTTTGCCATTGAGAAGTTTGCACCAAATATCGAGGGGTTTTTAGAGAACTACAAAGAAAATGAAGCGCGTGAGCTAGAGCATCCAGTTTTGTTTGAGGGAATTCCAGAATTACTCAAAGACATTTCGGACAAGGGTGGTCGCCATTTCTTGGTTTCTCATCGAAATGACCAAGTGCTAGAACTTCTTGCTAAGACCCAGATAGCGAACTACTTCACCGAGGTGGTGACTGCCAGTTCTGGCTTTAAACGAAAACCAGATCCTGAGTCCATGATTTATTTACGTGATAAATATCATATTACATCTGGTTTGGTCATTGGTGACAGAAATATTGATGTAGAAGCAGGTAAAGCTGCTGGCTTAGATGCCTATCTTTTTAATAACGTTGCGACATTGAGACAAGCAATAGACATGTAAGAAAAGGGAAAAAATGACAGAAGAAATCAAAAATCAACAGGCACAGGATTATGATGCCAGTCAAATTCAAGTTTTGGAGGGACTTGAAGCTGTTCGTATGCGTCCAGGTATGTATATTGGATCGACTTCAAAAGAAGGTCTTCACCATCTAGTATGGGAAATCGTTGATAACTCAATTGACGAAGCCCTAGCTGGATTTGCCAGCCACATCCAAGTCTTTATAGAGCCTGATAATTCCATCACCGTTGTGGATGATGGGCGTGGAATTCCTGTTGATATTCAGGAAAAAACAGGACGTCCCGCTGTTGAGACCGTCTTTACAGTTCTTCACGCTGGAGGAAAATTCGGCGGTGGCGGATACAAGGTTTCAGGTGGATTGCATGGTGTAGGTTCATCAGTAGTAAACGCCCTCTCAACTCAACTAGATGTTCATGTCCATAAAAACGGTAAGATTCATTACCAAGAATACCGTCGTGGTCATGTTGTTGCTGATCTTGAGGTGGTTGGAGATACGGATAAAACGGGAACAACAGTTCACTTCACACCAGATCCAGAGATTTTTACAGAAACAACAACTTTTGACTTTGAAAAATTAAACAAACGTATTCAAGAACTAGCCTTTTTGAACCGAGGCCTTCGAATCTCCATCACAGATAAGCGTGAAGGTCTCGAACAGACTAAACATTACCACTATGAGGGTGGGATTGCTAGCTACGTTGAATATATCAACGAGAACAAGGATGTTATCTTTGATACACCAATCTACACAGATGGTGAGATGGATGATATCACAGTTGAAGTAGCCATGCAGTACACAACCGGTTACCACGAAAACGTCATGAGTTTCGCCAATAACATTCACACCCATGAAGGTGGTACGCATGAGCAAGGTTTCCGTACAGCGCT
Source organism: uncultured Streptococcus sp. (assembly GCA_963533485.1). GTDB lineage: Bacteria > Bacillota > Bacilli > Lactobacillales > Streptococcaceae > Streptococcus. The sequence continues at coordinate 44,253 of CAUSPE010000004.1, read as the reverse complement.
GACACGTGTTATCAATGATTATGCTCGCAAGAATAAACTGCTAAAAGACAATGAAGATAACCTAACAGGGGAAGATGTCCGTGAAGGCTTGACTGCAGTTATCTCAGTTAAGCATCCAAACCCGCAGTTTGAAGGACAAACCAAGACCAAACTGGGGAATAGTGAAGTAGTCAAGATTACCAATCGCCTCTTCAGCGATGCCTTCTCTGATTTTCTCATGGAAAATCCACAGATTGCCAAGCGCATCGTGGAAAAAGGGATTTTGGCTGCCAAGGCTCGTGTAGCTGCCAAGCGTGCGCGTGAAGTCACACGCAAGAAATCTGGTTTGGAAATTTCCAATCTGCCAGGAAAACTAGCAGACTGTTCTTCTAACAACCCTGCTGAAACCGAACTCTTCATCGTCGAAGGAGACTCAGCTGGTGGATCAGCCAAATCTGGTCGTAATCGTGAATTCCAAGCTATCTTGCCAATTCGTGGTAAGATCTTGAACGTTGAAAAAGCTAGCATGGATAAAATCCTTGCAAACGAAGAAATTCGAAGTCTTTTCACAGCCATGGGAACAGGATTTGGTGCAGAATTTGATGTTACTAAGGCTCGTTACCAAAAACTCGTTTTGATGACCGATGCTGATGTTGATGGAGCCCACATTCGAACACTCCTGCTAACCTTGATTTACCGCTACATGAAACCAATCTTAGAGGCAGGTTATGTCTACATTGCCCAACCACCGATTTATGGGGTTAAAGTTGGAAGTGAGATCAAAGAATACATTCAACCTGGTGCAGATCAAGAAATTAAACTCCAAGAAGCCTTAGCACGTCACAGTGAAGGGCGTTCAAAACCAACCATCCAACGTTATAAAGGTTTGGGAGAAATGGATGACCACCAATTATGGGAAACAACCATGGATCCTGAACATCGCTTGATGGCGCGTGTTTCGGTAGATGATGCTGCCGAAGCAGATAAAATCTTTGATATGTTGATGGGAGATCGAGTAGAACCTCGTCGCGAATTTATCGAAGAAAACGCTGTTTACAGTACACTTGACGTCTAAAAAATGTGGGAAATAGTTCCCTTGGTTTAAAAAATATGATATAATCAATACGATTGTTTCTAGTATAAAAGGAGTTTGATATGTCTAATGGACAACTAATTTATCTAATGGTTGCAATTGCAGTCATTCTGATCTTAGCTTATGTAACAGCTATCTTTTTACGTAAGCGTAATGTAAGCAGATTAACGGCCCTTGAAGAAAGAAAAGAAGAACTCTACAACCTTCCTGTAAATGATGAGGTTGAAGCCGTTAAAAACATGCACTTGATTGGTCAAAGTCAGGTGACCTTCCGTGAATGGAATCAAAAATGGGTTGATTTATCTCTGAACTCATTTGCTGATATTGAAAATCACCTCTTTGAAGCTGAAAGCTACAATAATTCTTTCCGTTTTTTCAAAGCTGCTCACAAGATTGATCAAATTGAGAGCCAAATCGGCTTGATTGAAGAAGATATTGCAGCTATTCGCAATGCCCTTTCTGAACTTGAAAAGCAAGAATCTAAGAATAGTGGCCGTGTCCTTCATGCCTTGGACTTGTTTGAATCCCTTCAACATACCGTTGCAGAAGACTCGGAGAAATATGGGAAGGCCCTTCCTGAGATTGAGAAACAATTGGAAAACATCCAATCTGAATTCTCTCAATTTGTTACCCTAAATTCATCAGGTGACCCGGTTGAAGCCGCAGCAATTCTTGATTCAACTGAAAATCATATTCTCGCTTTGACACACATCGTTGAGCGAATTCCAGCTCTTGTTGAAACCTTGACAAAGGAACTGCCAGAACAATTGGCAGATTTGGAAGAAGGCTATCGCAAGCTGTTGGATGCCAACTACCACTTTACAGAAACAGATATCGAGTCTCGTTTCCAACTTTTGCATGAGTCTTTGAAAAATAATCAAGAAAATATTCGTCAGTTGGAATTGGACAATGCAGAGTATGAAAATAATCGCATCCAAGAAGAAATCAATGCGCTTTATGATATCTTCACTCGTGAAATTGCAGCTCAAAAAGTAGTTGAAAGTCTTCTTGCTACATTACCAACTTATCTCAACCACTTGAAAGAAAATAATCAGGTGCTTGTTCAAGATCTTGAACGCTTGACTAAAACCTACCTTCTTCCTGAAAGTGATGGCAATCATGTTCGTCGTCTTCAAGCAGAATTGGCTGCACTTGATACGGCAATCGTGGAAGTGACAGAGGATCAAGGTGAGTCAACACAAGCCTACTCTGCTCTTGAAGAACAGTTGGAAATGCTTCAAAGCAACCTCAAGGATATTGAGGATGAGCAAATCTCTGTTAGCGAACGACTTGCGCAAATTGAAAAAGACGACCTCAATGCTCGCCAAAAAGCAAATGTCTATGTGAATCGTTTGCATACTATCAAACGTTACATGGAGAAGAGAAACTTGCCAGGTATTCCTCAAAGTTTCTTGAAACTTTTCTTTACTGCAAGTCATAACACAGAAGATCTGATGGCAGAGTTAGAACAACCACAAGTGAATATTGAATCGGTTAAACGAATTCTTGAAATTGCAACAAATGATATGGAAGCACTTGAAACAGAAACCTATGATATCGTTCAATATGCAACCTTGACGGAGCAACTACTCCAATACTCAAACCGTTACCGTTCATTTGATGAGCGTATCCAAGAGGCCTTCAACGAAGCGCTTGAAATTTTTGAAAAAGAGTTTGACTATCAGGCATCATTTGAAAAAATTTCACAAGCCTTGGAAGTTGCTGAACCAGGAGTTACAAACCGTTTTGTAACTTCATATGAGAAAACACGTGAAGCGATTCGTTTTTAAAAATAGAAGCTTAGAAGATTTCTAAGCTTTTTTATTTGCCTAAAAAAGACAGAATCTCTGTTTATCATTGAAATAATAGCCTCGATTTGATATGATGGAAATATGAAAAAAAATAGAGCGAAACGTATTTCTCACGATAAAACGAGAAGGCTATTGATTTCCCTTGTTGGAATCTTAGGAATTGCTACGATTCTATTAGGGAGTGCTATTGGTTATAAGCTACTACAAAAGCAATCTTACGAACAAAAAATTGAAGCGCTAAAAAGCGAAAAGGACCAGCAATTCAACTCAGGTAGTCAGAAGGACCATTTTCGAAAAGGTCAAGCTGAGGTGATTGCCTACTACCCTCTTCAAGGAGAGGAAGTCATTGCGTCTGTTAGAGAAAAAATCAACCAGGATATCAAAGAAAAGCTGGAAGATAAAGAGGATTTGGTCTTTTATTATAGTGAGCAGTTGGACCCCGTCTTAAAGGGAGTTGTTGCTCGTAATATCAGCAAGCAAGTCTATGATTTGTCTGCATTAAAGGTTGAAGAAAAAGAAAAGACTTCCTTAGGGAAAATTTTCTTGACTGAAGATGGGAAAGATTTTGACCTCAGTAGACTTTTCAAAGATGCAAGCAAGGCTAAGGAACTCATACTGACTCAAATCAAATCAACTCTAGAAGATAAGAAACTTGACCAGGAAAAAATTGATCAAGTTATAAAGAGCTTCACAGACCAAGAATTGACATCTTGGAGCTTTGATTATAAGGATAGTCAAATCATCCTTTATCCTGCTAATGCTGGAGAGACTGTTGAGGAAATTGCTTTACCAATATCCAGTTTCTTTGATGTCATTGAGTCTTCTTATCTATTAGAAAAGGATGCTGAACTCTACCAAGCATACTTTGCTAAGAAAAATAAAAAGGTTGTAGCCTTAACCTTTGACGATGGTCCAAATCCTACTACAACTACACAAGCTTTGGATACATTAGCTAAGTACAAAGTAAAGGCGACCTTCTTTGTACTTGGTAAAAACATAGCTGGCAATGAAGACATCCTTAAACGGATGAAGTCTGAAGGACATGTGGTTGCCAACCACAGCTGGAGTCATCCCGTTCTTTCACAACTTTCGCTCGAAGATGCTAAAAAACAAATCACTGATACAGAAGATTTGTTAACTCAAGTTTTAGGATCAAGCTCTAAACTGATGCGCCCACCTTATGGTGCCATCACTGATGATATTCGAAACGGCCTTGATTTAAGCTTCATCATGTGGGACGTGGATAGTTTGGACTGGAAGAGTAAAAATGAGACAGCCATTTTGACAGAGATTCAACGTCAGGTTCGCAATGGTTCTATCATTCTCATGCATGATATCCATGGTCCTTCTGTTAATTCTCTACCAAGTGTCATAGAGTATTTAAAGGGTGAAGGGTATACATTTGTGACCGTTCCTGAATTGCTCAATTCTCGCTTGAAGGCTCACGAGATCTATTACGATCGTGATCAATAATTGTTAAAATCTAAAGGAGCAAGTGTTCTGATAATCAGGATTTTGTTTCTTTAGATTTTCTTCACATAGAAAGGAAAAACGATGAAATCTTACAACCTTAATAATGGAGTTTCAATTCCTGTACTAGGATTTGGAACATGGAAAGCTGAAAATGGAGAGGTGGCCTACCAAGCCGTTTTAGAAGCCTTAAAGGCTGGCTATCGTCATATCGATACTGCAGCTATCTATAAAAATGAGGAGAGCGTTGGCCGTGCTATTCGAGATAGCGGTCTTCCACGACAAGAAATCTTTGTAACGACCAAACTCTGGAATACCAATCACAGCTATGATGAAGCTCGCCAAGCATTTGAAGAATCAATGGAAAAACTGGGATTGGATTATCTAGATTTGTACCTGATCCATTGGCCAAATCCAAAGCCTTTAAGAGAAAATGGCGAATGGAAAACTCGCAATGCTGAAGTCTGGAGAGCGATGGAGGACCTTTACCAAGAAGGTAAAATCCGTGCTATCGGCGTTAGTAATTTCCTTCCCCATCATTTGGATGCCTTGCTTGAGAAAGCAAGAATCATTCCAGCGGTCAATCAGGTGCGCTTGGCACCAGGAGTTTATCAAGAGGAAGTGGTTGACTACTGTAAAGATAAAGGAATTCTTCTAGAGGCATGGGGACCTTTTGGGCAAGGGGAGTTGTTTGAACAGAAAGAAGTCCAAAAAATTGCTGCGAAGCATGGGAAATCAGTGGCTCAAATCGCCTTGGCTTGGAGTTTGGAAGAAGGATTTTTACCCCTACCTAAGTCAGTGACAGCCTCTCGCATCCAGAGCAATCTTGACTGTTTTGGAATTGAACTCAGTAAAGACGAGCGAGAAGTCTTAAAGACAATTTCAGTGACTTCGGGCGCACCTCGTGTGGATGAGATGGATTTTTAGTTTGTAAAATCTATTTATACCGAAATAACAAAGACTAGGAATTTTAAATCCTAGTCTTTTTGTGTATAAAAAATCTAAATTGCTTGTATAATAAAATAATTTTATGGATTGAAATATAGGAACGAATTTAGAAAATATTGGTTTGATAGAGCAAATTACACGAATGATAAAATTAAATAAGCAAAATATATACGTAAATATTACATTTTTGTGACAATTCAGATTTTTATGAAAATTTATGATTATTTGCGTTATAATAGGTATACTTTAAAGAAAAAGGAGATTATTTATGAATAGACGACAACGTTTTTCATTAAGGAAATACAAATTTGGTCTTGCTTCAGTTTTATTGGGAACTGCTTTGGTTTTTGGAGCAAGTCAAGTCAGTGCCAATGAGCAGAGTACAGGTGAAAATCAAGCTCAAACTCAGGAAATTAAGACAGAGCTAAAAGACGATAAACACTCAAACTCTGCGACTGACCAAACCAATACTAATGGGATTGCACCAGTAGTTGGAGAGAAACAAGAAGCTGAAACTTCTAAAGAGGATGCTAGTAAACAAGATGCTAAGGTAGAAGCTCCGGTTGATAAAACTGCCGAAGCCCAAGAATCAGGAAAAGATAGCGCAGTTGCAAATGAAGGAAATCAAGGTGTCATCAAAAAAGAAACAACAGTCGATACCAGTATAGCGCCTGCCACTGAGAAGGTCTCTACCATAGAGAAAAAAGAGGCTCAAGCAACGACAGCTCCTAAAACTACTGGAGAAATAGCAACTACTGAAAAAGAACAAGAAAAAGCTGAGTCTGCAAAACCCAATAGTCTTTCAAGTAATGATATCATCACAGTACCGAAAACTTGGAAGGCTGGTTACAAGGGGACGGGGACCGTTGTTGCCATTATTGACTCAGGGCTTGATTTGAATCATGAGGTTCTTCGAATTTCAGATCCGTCAAAAGCAAAATTTAAAAACAAGGAAGCTATCGAAGCAGCTAAAAAGGCTGCTGGAATCGACTACGGTAAATGGTATAGCGATAAGGTTGTCTATGCCTATGACTACTTTGACGGAACAGATAAGATCAAAGAAGCAGAAAGAACTTCTCATGGGATGCACGTAACAGGGATTGCAGCTGGAAACCCTGATAAAGAAGCACCAAATGGTGAAAAGGTCTATGGTGTGGCGCCTGAAGCCCAAGTCATGTTTATGCGTGTCTTTTCAGATCGTCAAAAGACGACCAGTTCTGCCCTTTATGTAAAGGCGATTGATGATGCAGTTGCCTTGGGAGCAGATGCTATTAATATGAGTTTGGGATCTAGCACTGGTTCTATGGTCGATGCTGGTTCTGATATTGTGGATGCTATCAAACGGGCTCGTGCCAAGGGAGTGTCTGTTCTTATCTCAGCAGGAAATAGCAATACATTCGGAAATGGTTATTCAAAACCGCTGGCTGAAAACCCAGACTATGGCTTGGTTGGAAATCCATCCACTGTTGAGGATTCGATTTCAGTTGCTTCTGTCAACAATAAAACATTGACAACAGCCGTTTTTGAAGTTAAAGGTCTAGAGGGAAATGCCGGCCTTCATAACGGAAAATTTGATTATAATCAACCTGAAGCAGATAAGGACTTTGAAAAAGGAAAAGAGTACGAATACGTCGAAGCAGGGTTAGGTCGTGAAGAAGACTTTGCGAAGTTGGATTTAACTGGGAAACTTGCCCTCATTCAGCGTGGAGCTATGAACTTTTCAGAGAAGATCAAAAATGCACGAAAACACGGTGCAGTTGGTGCTTTAATCTACAATAATGTAGAAGGTGCAAATATCAATATGGCTATTGATGATGAAGCAAAGAAAATTCCTTCTGTATTTATTTCTAAACAGTATGGTGAAGCCTTAAAATCAGGAAACTACAAGATTGTTTTTAATGGTAAGATGGATAATCGCCCATCTGATGTAGCCAATCAGCTATCTGACTTTTCAAGTTGGGGAGTGACTACCGATGGACAATTGAAACCAGACGTGACAGCTCCTGGCGGCAATATCTACTCATCCTTTAATGACAATACCTATGGTAGTATCAGCGGAACCAGTATGGCGGCTCCTCACGTTACGGGTGTTGCAGTTCTGGTTAAGGAATACCTTCAAAAACACCATCCAGAATTGACTCCTGAGCAAGTATCAGAGACTGTCAAGGCCTTGATCATGTCAACTGCAAAACCACATGTTAATAAGGACACAGGCACTTATACCTCTCCTCGTCAGCAAGGTTCTGGTATTGTGGATACAGCTGCTGCAGTGTCAACAGACCTCTATGTAACGGGTGAAAATGGTTATCCAAGCGTGACTTTAGGAAATGTTGGAGACCAATTTACTTTCAAGGTCACTGTACACAATATTTCAGATACTGACCGTACTCTCAAGATGGTGGTGAATACCAATACAGACGAGGTCCAAGATGGAAAATTCACCCTTCGACCTCGAAAACTAACGGAGACAGTCTGGCCTGAAGTGACGGTCAAAGCCCACAGCAGTCAAACAGTCACTGTTAAAGTGGATGCTCGAAAATTTGCTGATCAACTCAGCAAACAAATGCCATATGGCTATTTCCTTGAAGGTTTTGTTCGATTTGTAGATCCAGCAGATGATGGGGATGTTGTGAGTCTTGCATTTATGGGCTTCCGAGGAGAATTCCAAAATCTCCCTGCTGTCGAAAAACCAATTTACAATCTTGTCCGAGAAGGGAAAAATGGATTTTACACGGAAGTAGACAAGGAAAATCCTGCCGTTAACTACTCTAATGATGCTACCTATCTGGCAACCTTGCAAAATGACCTTCTAGTGTCTAAAGGTCAACGCCAAGGACGCCGAATTACTGTTCTTGGGATTGAACAAAATGCTGAAGGTAAGCATGTTCTTCAGTTGGACGAAAAAGGGAATGTCCGTATTGCTATTTCTCCAAACGATGATGGAAACAAAGACCTAGTTGAATACAAAACGGTTGCTTTGAGAAATCTGGTAAATCTTCGGGCAACAGTTTATGCGGCAACGGATACCAAGCATGAACATCCTATTTGGGAGGGCGATGCAAGGGATCTCCGTAAGAATTATTTTGATGGAGACAGCAGAAATCTGAAGAGCTATATTTTAGATAATACTGCTTGGAGAGGTCAGGATTTTGATGGCAATACTGTTGCAGATGGTTTATATGACTATGTTATTAGTTACACACCAGACGTTCCAGGAGCTAAAGAACAATACACGATCTTTAAAATTCAAATTGATACTCAAAAACCTGTCATCACAAGTGGTTATATTCGATTTAAAGACGGAAACCAAGAATTCGTAGCTCGCAAACCAAAAGATGTGGGTCAAGGCGGTATCCTTTCAGAAAAAGTCTTCTACCTCACACCATTTGACCAGAAAGGGACCATGGTTCTAACTGGGAAAGACCAGTCTGGAACTCGTGCGCTTGAGAACACCCATCTGATTAAGGCCAATGCCGACGGTAGTTATACACTTCCTAAGAATGTTGACAAGGCTAATATTTACTATCTTGTAGAGGATTATGCAGGAAATGTAGACTATATCTCACTTGCTGAACTTGTCCGCGATCAAAATAGTGGTCGAGTGAAAATTGCCTTGAAGGATGCAAAAACAAAACAAGATATTGATACCCTCTACGTCTATCGAATCAAAAATAGCGAGGGGCAATATGTTGATGTTGACAAGACAAAAGCGATTCATTTCTTACAGTTTGGTCATTATACAGCAGAAATTTTCAGTTATGACCGAACAGAATTGAAGTTTATCAGTGCCTTATCCCAAGAGTTTGACTTGACGGAAGAAAATAGTTTCCAAACCATTACCTTCCTAGCAAATCTCCTAGAATATGCACCAGTGTCTGTTTCCTTCAATCAAGCAGTTCCAAAGACGACTACTGTGATTCTGAAAGGAGAAGATGGGACAAGTATTACTCTTCCTGCTGAAAAATACGGTCAATACGCCTTTGGTAAGAAAGTTGCTACAGGTCGTTATACTGTACAAGTCACTTTGCCAACTGGATATGAACTCCTTGAAGATCTCGTTTCCTTGCTCGTTCAGCCAGGTCGAAATAATGCTTTGCGTCTATCTGTTGTGTCTAAGTTGGCCTTGATTGCTGCGGTAAATCAACAAAAAGAACTGGTAGAAACGTCTCGTTACTTTAATAGTAGTGCAGATAAGAGAAAAGCTTATGATCAAGCTTTCCAAGTGGCACAGTCAGCCTTGTCAAGCAAATTAAAGCAAGAATTGATTGATGGCGTTCTCGCTAGTCTTGAAGCTGCTGGTAAAGCTTTGGATGGAAAAGATTCGAACGTTACAGCCTTGAAAGAAGCTATGAAAGCTTACTATGCAACGACTAAAACTGGACGATATGCTAATGCCAAAGAAAAAGTACGTCGAGCTTATGATCGTGCCTTCCAAGAAATCGCCTTACTAGCTGTGGATCCTAGAGTCAAACAGGATCAAATTGACCAATCTCTCATTGCCCTAGCAACAGCTAAAAGCAAACTAAATGGCAAGGCAACAGACTTCTCTAGTCTAAAGAAACTGGTCAAGGATGAACGCCTTTTCCAAGAAAAAAACGCGAGATTTATCTATGCAGACAAGAAAGAAAAAGCAGCTTATCTTTTAACTTTTAAAGAGGCACAGGAACTCCTTAAAGATCCAGGAGCGAGCCAAGAAGATGTCAAAGATGCCATTACAGCATTGAAACAAGCCAAGAGAAATTTACATGGCAAAAAACCAAAAGCGAAAAGACATCCTTAAATAGGACTTTCTGAAGCTTTACTATTAAATGAGTCTGGAACTTTGTTTTCAGACTCATTTTTGGTTTACACTGGCTAGAAAATCTGCTATAATACTAGCTAGGAAAGAAAGTCTTATGGCGTTCTTCAGCGAGCTTGGGGTAGTGGGAGCCAAGTAGAACAAGGTAAGAAACTGGCGCTTTCTGTCGTATTTTTTAAAAACAATGAAGTAATAAATTAGGGTGGAACCGCGTTTCTGACGCCCCTAGTCGCAAGGCTTGGGTGTTGAAATTCGGTTCTTTTTGAATTTCGTCTAATGCCTAAGTAGAAAGGAGCATAATGCTTAAAGGATCTTGTTTATGCAAAGCAGTGACCTACACTTTAGATGAGGAATTGTCGGAATTAGTTTTTTGCCACTGCTCATTCTGTCGGAAAGCAACTGCGTCTGCCTATACAGTGAATGCCAAAGTTAGCAGTAAAAACCTAGTATTGCATGGAAAAGAACAGTTGGTTACCTATAGTTCATCTCCAGGAAAACAACGCTATTACTGTCAGAACTGTCATAGTCAAATTTTCACTGCTCAAGAAAATATACCAGAAGTCTGTGCTTTGAAACTAGGTACAATAGACGAATGCGATCAGAATTTACAAACGGTTCCCAAACGTCATATTTTTCAGGACCCAGCTTTTTCTTGGTTGCTTGATGAATAAAGCTAAAAAGATAATATAAATTAAAGGAGTAAACAATGTCTAAGAAATTAACATTTCAAGAAATTATTTTGACTTTGCAACAATTTTGGAATGACCAAGGTTGTATGCTCATGCAAGCTTATGACAATGAAAAAGGTGCGGGGACAATGAGTCCTTACACTTTCCTTCGCGCTATCGGACCTGAGCCATGGAATGCGGCTTATGTAGAGCCATCACGTCGTCCTGCTGACGGTCGTTACGGGGAAAACCCTAACCGTCTCTACCAACACCACCAATTCCAAGTGGTCATGAAGCCTTCTCCATCAAATATCCAAGAGCTTTACCTTGAGTCTTTGGAAAAATTGGGTATCAATCCTTTGGAACACGATATTCGTTTCGTTGAGGATAACTGGGAAAATCCATCAACTGGTTCAGCTGGTCTTGGTTGGGAAGTTTGGCTTGACGGTATGGAAATTACTCAGTTTACTTACTTCCAACAAGTTGGTGGATTGGCAACTGGCCCTGTGACTGCGGAAGTTACCTATGGTTTGGAGCGCTTGGCTTCTTACATTCAAGAAGTAGACTCTGTCTATGATATTGAGTGGGCTGATGGTGTAAAATACGGAGAAATCTTTATCCAGCCTGAGTACGAGCATTCAAAATATTCATTTGAAATTTCGGACCAAGAGATGTTGTTGGAAAACTTTGATAAGTTCGAAAAAGAAGCTGGTCGTGCCTTGGAAGAAGGCTTGGTTCACCCTGCCTATGACTATGTTCTCAAATGTTCACACACCTTTAACCTGCTTGACGCGCGTGGTGCCGTATCCGTAACAGAGCGTGCAGGCTATATCGCTCGTATCCGTAACTTGGCTCGTGTCGTAGCCAAAACCTTTGTCGCAGAACGCAAACGCCTAGGTTACCCACTTTTGGATGAAGCAACACGAGCTAAACTCCTAGCAGAAGACGCAGAATAGTAAGTAATGCTGTGCTCTAAAATCGTTAAAGGCAAGTCAAAGACTTGCTAGAGGGATATGCACCGCCGTACTGTTATGTGGGGATTTTTGAAACCTTAGGTTCAAAAATCAGTCAGCTAAATCCACTTTGATGAGACTGTTGGAAATCTTGATCAATTTTGCATTAGATTTCCATACAGACTCACAAAGTTAGTTAGCGACGTCCCCAGTACCTAAGGTGCATATCAAAAAAGATTGAAGAAAATGTAAAGGAAAAAACATGACAAAAAACTTATTAGTAGAACTCGGTCTTGAAGAGTTACCAGCCTACGTAGTAACTCCAAGTGAAAAACAACTAGGTGAAAAAATGGCAGCCTTCCTCAAAGAAAATCGTCTTTCCTTTGAAGCCATTCAAACCTTCTCAACACCACGCCGTTTGGCTGTTCGTGTGACAGGTCTGGCAGACAAACAGTCTGATTTGACAGAAGATTTCAAGGGACCAGCAAAGAAAATCGCCTTGGATAGTGATGGAAACTTCACCAAAGCAGCTCAAGGATTTGTCCGTGGGAAAGGCTTGACGGTTGAAGATATTGAATTCCGTGAAATCAAGGGTGAAGAATATGTCTATGTTACCAAGGAAGAAGTGGGGCAACCAGTTGAAGCCATTGTTCCAGGTGTAGTAGACGTCTTGAAGTCACTGACATTCCCTGTCAGCATGCACTGGGCTAACAATACTTTTGAATATATCCGCCCTGTACACACTTTAACTGTTCTTTTAGATGAAGAAGAGTTTGATTTGGATTTCCTTGATATTAAGGGAGGTCGTGTGAGCCGTGGTCATCGTTTCTTGGGACAAGAAACTAAGATTCAGTCAGCATTGAGCTATGAAGAAGACCTTCGTGCTCAGTTTGTAATCGCGGATCCTCGTGAACGTGAGCAAATGATTGTTGACCAAATCAAGGCAATCGAAGCTGAACATGGTGTACGTATCGAAATTGATGCCGACTTGCTGAACGAAGTCTTGAACTTGGTTGAATACCCAACTGCCTTTATGGGAAGTTTTGATGCCAAATACCTTGAAGTTCCAGAAGAAGTTTTGGTGACTTCGATGAAGGAACACCAACGTTACTTTGTTGTTCGTGATCAAGATGGTAAACTCTTGCCAAACTTCATTTCTGTTCGTAACGGAAACGCAGAGCATTTGGAAAATGTCATCAAAGGAAATGAAAAAGTCTTGGTAGCCCGCTTGGAAGACGGAGAATTCTTCTGGCGTGAAGACCAAAAATTGGTGATTTCTGACCTTGTTGAAAAATTAAACAACGTCACCTTCCACGAAAAGATTGGTTCTCTTCGTGAACACATGATTCGTACGGGGCAGATTGCCATTCTCTTGGCAGAAAAAGCAGGTTTGTCAGTGGATGAAACAGTTGACCTAGCGCGTGCAGCAGCCATTTACAAGTTTGACTTGTTGACGGGTATGGTTGGTGAGTTTGATGAGCTCCAAGGTATTATGGGTGAGAAATATGCACTTCTTGCTGGGGAAACTCCAGCAGTTGCGGCTGCTATTCGTGAACACTACATGCCTACATCAGCTGACGGAGCTCTTCCAGAGAGCAAGGTTGGAGCCATTCTAGCCATTGCAGACAAATTGGATACAATTTTGAGTTTCTTCTCAGTAGGTTTGATTCCATCAGGTTCTAACGACCCTTATGCCCTTCGTCGTGCGACGCAAGGTGTGGTTCGTATCTTGGATGCTTTTGGTTGGCATATTGCTATGGATGAGCTGATTGATAGCCTTTATGCTTTGAAATTCGACAGCTTGACTTATGAAAATAAGTCAGAGGTTATGGACTTTATCAAGGCTCGTGTTGAAAAGATGATGGGTTCTACTCCAAAAGACATTAAGGAAGCAGTCCTTGCAAGTTCAAACTTTGTTGTGGCAGATATGCTAGAAGCAGCAAGTGCTCTTGTCGAAGCAAGCAAGAAAGAAGATTTCAAATCGTCTGTCGAATCCCTCTCACGTGCCTTTAACTTGGCTGAAAAAGCCGAAGGAACTGATACTGTTGATCCTGCTCTCTTTGAGAATGAAGAAGAGAAAGCCTTGGCAGAAGCTGTAGAATCTCTTGTTTTGTCAGGGGCTGCAAGTCAGCAATTAGAACAACTCTTTGCGCTTAGTCCAGTTATTGATGCTTTCTTTGAAAATACCATGGTAATGGCTGAAGATCAGACTGTTCGACAAAATCGTTTGGCAATCTTGTCGCAATTAACCAAGAAAGCAGCTAAACTTGCACGTTTCAACCAAATTAATACCAAATAAACTCAGTCAAACGGACTGTATCTTATCACAAAGGAGAAGAAATGGATCCGAAAAAAATCGCTCGTATCAACGAGCTTGCCAAAAAGAAAAAAACAGAAGGTTTAACTTCTGCTGAAAAAGTGGAACAAGCTAAACTTCGTGAGGAGTACATCGAAGGCTATCGTCGTTCTGTTCGCCACCACATTGAAGGAATTAAAATTGTGGACGAGGAAGGAAATGACGTCACACCAGAAAAACTACGCCAAGTACAACGTGAAAAAGGTTTGCACGGCCGTAGTATAGATGATCCTAACTCATAAAATGAAAGGGGGTGTAGATGATTTACATTCCCCTTTTCTGTTGTAATAAAAAAGAAGGAGCCAAATGGCTCCTTTTGGTTTCTTAGTTGCTTGCGCCAGATGTAGCGTCAGCGTCACCACCGTGGCCTCCAGAATCCCCTGAATCAGAAGCGCCAGAAGTAGCATCGGCGTCTCCATGACCTCCAGCTGCAGGAGCAAATGGTCCGCTACCACCCACCAAACGTTGACCAGTCTCTTTTAGGTACCAGTCAAGCCATGGTTGGAAGTTAAAGACAATTTCATTGATACCAGCGTATGATCCATCAGGATAGTACATTGCTTGGTAGTTGTGTGTGTTGATGACACCTGCAGGAGAACCTGGAACGATCGTACGGACGTATTCTTGGTTTCCGTTGCGAAGTGTTCCGATAACCCACTCTACATTCTTCATACGAGCTGGTGGAAGAGAACCATGAACAGTCGACATACGGCTACCTGATTGAGGTGGTACACGTTTAGCAAACATGGTGTCTGGATCTTGGTGAGCGTTGTTGTAGTAGAGGAATTGGTTGTTGTCGTCAGCGTATGTCAATTCAAATGGCATAGCTTTCAAGAACATATCAATTTGATTAACTGTCAAGATACCGTGGTCCAATTTGACATAGGTATCACCAGAAACAGCTCCAGTGATTGCTGCAACTTTTTCTACCCATTCTGGATCGTCAGGATCAACTTCTGTGATGGTTGTAGCAATTGGTTTTCCACAATCCAAGTCTTCTGGTTCGATTGGTTTTGGTTTTTTCAATTTCGAAACGACTCCTACGTATTTTACAAAGTTATCTAAGCAAGTTTCAAGGAATTTAACAGTTCCTTCGTTGGTGATGTTTCCATTGTTATCAAAAGCTTCCTTAGCTTTACCAAGAAGGAATTCGTTACCTGGAAGCGTGTAGGCATTGACACCTGGAGCATCAAGGATTTTACGAAGGTGAACTTGGGCACGTGATGTTCCTTGGTCATAGTATGATGCACCCACAATCATAACAGGCTTGTTTTCAAATGGATGAACTTCGTATGAAAGCCATTCGAGCACAGATTTGAGTGAAGCTGAGATAGTGTGGTTGTGCTCAGGAGTGGCGATAATGACACCATCAGCACGTGTAATCTTGTTATACAAGAAACGCAATTGGAAGCTTTCGTCCCATTTTTCGTCTTGGTTAAACATTGGAACTTCGTCGATTTCAAGGACTTCTAATTCAAATTTGAATTTGAAATTGCGACGAATAAATTCCAAGAGTTTGCGGTTATATGATTGATCGTAGTTTGATCCAACAAGTCCAACAAATTTCATTCTTTCGGTCTCCTATCTTACAAATTTTCCCAGTCAAATTCTTCTGCATCTTTGCGAAGCAATTCTTGTGCATTGCGCAATTTCTCTGTAATCTTCACAAAGATACGGAAGTCATCAAAGATGGCATCCAATTTCTTGATGACGTCAAGGTCAACCAAGTCACCACTTGGGTTAAATGCTTGAAGAGAGTGAGAAAGCAAGAATTCATCTGGTAGAACATTTGCCTTGATTTCAGGAGCGTTCAAGATTTGACGAAGTTGCAATTGAGCACGAGATGAACCGAGTGTGCCGTAAGAGGCACCAGTGATCATGATTGGTTTGTTCAAAAGTGGGTAGATACCGTAAGATAGCCAAGCAAGAGCGCTCATCAAAACTGCAGGGATAGAGTGGTCGTACTCAGGAGTACCGATAATGACACCATCAGATGCTTCAATTTTAGCAGCAATTTCAAGAATTTCAGCAGGAAGAAGTTTATCTGCTGGTTTGTTGAAAACAGGAATGTCCTTAATTTCAACGAGTTCAATTTCAGCTTTATCTGCAAAGTGTTTTTGCATGTATTGGAGCAATTGGCGGTTTGTAGAACGTTTAGAGTTCGTTCCAACAATGGCAATAAGTTTTAGCATGAGATTTCCTTTCTCTTTTTACATAATACAATTTTGAAGGCCTGAAGAACATGCAAGGCGTCCCTCTTTGTCGATGAGGATGGCTTCAATTCCATCTATACTTTCGACTTGCCAGAGGATAGAAGCGCTTCGTTCTCCGAAAAGGCGCGTTGTCCATACCTCACCATCAACGGATTTATCAGAGATAATCGTTAGGCTAGCGAGATCGGTTTCGACAGGAAATCCTGTCTCACTATCAAAGATATGGTGATAGTCTTTTCCATCTACTGTCAGGTGGCGTTCATAGATACCTGAAGTGACAACGGATTTGTTAGAAGCAGGAATGGTTAGGAGATGATTGCCACGAGGATTTCGCGGATCTTGAATCCCAATCTGCCAGGCTTTCCCTTCTTTGGCTTGGTTGTTCCCGATGGTGAGGATATTTCCTCCGAGATTGATCAGGGCAGAGGTGACACCGTGTTCTTTCAAATACTGGGCAACCTTATCTGCACTATAGCCCTTGGCTAAACAACCTAAATCAAGCTTCATTCCTTTCTTCTCTAAAAAGACAGTAGAGCTAGTCGGATCCAACTTGATAAAATGCGGGTCAACTAGAGGCAAGACAGCTTCGATTTCTTTAGAGTCTGGAAGCCGTGCATCTGCAAATCCGATTCGCCAGGTTTGAATCAAGGGGCCAATGCTGATGTTTAGATGGCTAGATGGAGCTAGGCTATGCTCCAGTCCAAGAGCAATCAGCTCAAATAGGTCAGGATGAACCTTAACAGGTGCGATTCCAGCCTGGTAGTTGATTTCCATTAGTTCGGATTCTTGACTATTGGCGTTGAAGCGGTATTCGAGCTCCTTGAGCAAATCAAAGGCTCCTTGAAGTAGGCAATCAGCCTGTTCATCTACTAATGAAATCGTGATAGTTGTTCCCATTAGCCGTTCAGAACGTGAATGAAGAGGCAAGCTACCAGCTCCTTTCTCTTTATAGGAAATCATTCAATATAAGGTCGTTAAAGAAAAATTAAACCCCTTACATTTTCTTTCCATGTATCTAGCATATCATAAAGTCAGCGTTTTCACAAATGAATTTTGACAAAAAGTCAAGAAATATGCTCAAAATTAATATGAAAACGATAGAAAAATTAGATTCATCAATGTTAAGTGTATTTTTTTCTGAAAAAAAGAGAATTCTGAGCAAATATCTTGTAAACGCTAACAGTAAATGATATACTAGGAAGGTAAATCAAAAATTAAAGGTAGGAATTTTTCTATGAGTAAAATCGTTGTAGTTGGTGCTAACCACGCTGGTACAGCTTGTATTAATACGATGTTGGACAACTTCGGACATGAGAACGAAATCGTAGTATTTGACCAAAACTCAAATATTTCATTCCTTGGTTGTGGAATGGCGCTTTGGATCGGGGAACAAATTGATGGCCCAGAAGGTCTCTTCTACTCTGATAAAGAAAAATTGGAAGCAAAAGGTGCTAAAGTTTACATGAACTCACCAGTTCTTTCAATTGACTACGATAACAAAGTTGTGACTGCAGAAGTTGAAGGAAAAGAGCACAAAGAGTCTTATGATAAATTGATCTTTGCAACTGGTTCAACTCCAATCTTGCCTCCAATCGAAGGTGTTGAAATCGTTAAGGGCAACCGCGAATTCAAAGCAACTCTTGAAAATGTACAATTTGTTAAATTGTACCAAAACGCTGAAGAAGTTATTGAAAAACTTGAAGACAAGAGCAAACACCTTGAGCGCATTGCCGTTGTTGGTGGTGGTTACATCGGTGTTGAACTTGCAGAAGCCTTTGAGCGTCTTGGAAAAGAAGTGGTACTTGTCGATATCGTAGACACAGTCTTGAACGGCTACTATGATAAAGACTTCACTCAAATGATGGCGAAGAACTTGGAAGACCACAACATCCGCTTGGCTCTTGGTCAAACAGTTAAAGCCATCCAAGGTGATGGAAAAGTTGAACGCTTGGTAACAGACAAAGAAACATTTGATGTGGATATGGTGGTTCTTGCTGTTGGCTTCCGTCCAAACACAGCTCTTTCTGACGGTAAGATTGAACTCTTCCGTAACGGTGCTTTCCTTGTAGATAAGAAACAAGAAACATCTATCCCAGGTGTATACGCTGTTGGTGACTGTGCAACTGTTTATGACAATGCTCGTAAAGACACTAGCTACATCGCGCTTGCTTCAAACGCTGTACGTACTGGTATCGTTGGTGCTTATAACGCTTGTGGTCATGAATTGGAAGGAATCGGAGTTCAAGGATCAAACGGTATCTCTATCTACGGTCTTCACATGGTTTCGACTGGTTTGACTCTTGAAAAAGCCAAAGCTGCAGGCTATAATGCAACTGAAACTGGATTTAACGATCTTCAAAAACCAGAATTTATCAAACATGACAACCACGAAGTTGCCATCAAGATTGTCTTTGACAAAGACAGCCGCGAAATCCTTGGTGCACAAATGGTTTCACATGATGCTGCTATCAGTATGGGAATTCACATGTTCTCACTTGCTATCCAAGAGCATGTGACAATTGATAAATTGGCCTTGACAGACCTATTCTTCTTGCCACACTTTAACAAACCATACAACTACATCACAATGGCTGCACTTACAGCTGAAAAATAAAAATTGACGAGCTATCTGGCCTCAGGTTAAGGTCAGATAGTTTTTTAGTTATACTCTTCGAAAATCAAATTCAAACCACGTCAGCTTCGCCTTACCGTATATATGTTACTGACTTCGTCAGTTCTATCTACAACCTCAAAGCAGTGCTTTGAGCAACCTGCGGCTAGCTTCCTAGTTTGCTCTTTGATTTTCATTGAGCATCAATCTGTACCCATACAATTATCCTTTTTTTATCTTGTGATTCCTTCTAATCTGGCTTAAAATGAAATGGTAGCTACCAATACAAATGATGAGGATTAAGAAATGACTGAAAATCGTTATGAACTAAATAAAAACTTGGCACAGATGCTCAAAGGTGGGGTTATCATGGACGTTCAGAACCCTGAACAGGCCCGTATCGCAGAGGCTGCTGGTGCGGCTGCTGTGATGGCCTTGGAGCGGATTCCAGCTGATATTCGTGCAGCTGGTGGAGTTTCCCGTATGAGTGATCCAAAGATGATTAAGGAAATCCAAGAAGCGGTCAGCATTCCAGTGATGGCCAAGGTCAGAATCGGGCATTTTGTTGAAGCTCAGATTTTAGAGGCTATTGAGATTGACTATATCGATGAGAGTGAAGTGTTATCTCCAGCAGACGACCGTTTCCATGTGGACAAGAAAGAATTCCAAGTTCCTTTTGTTTGTGGAGCTAAGGACTTGGGTGAAGCCTTGCGTCGTATCGCTGAAGGAGCTTCCATGATTCGGACAAAAGGAGAACCGGGTACAGGTGACATTGTTCAAGCCGTTCGCCATATGCGCATGATGAATCAAGAAATCCGTCGCATTCAAAATCTCCGTGAGGATGAACTTTATGTGGCTGCCAAGGACTTGCAAGTCCCTGTTGAATTGGTCCAATACGTCCATGAACATGGAAAATTACCAGTTGTTAACTTTGCAGCTGGAGGTGTGGCAACGCCAGCAGATGCTGCGCTGATGATGCAATTGGGGGCAGAGGGTGTCTTTGTCGGTTCAGGTATTTTCAAATCAGGCGACCCTGTTAAACGAGCAAGTGCTATTGTCAAAGCCGTAACCAACTACCAAAATCCTCAAATTCTGGCTCAAATCTCTGAAGACCTAGGGGAAGCCATGGTTGGTATCAATGAGAGTGAAATTCAAATTCTCATGGCAGAGCGAGGAAAATAGATGAAAATTGGAATATTGGCCTTGCAGGGTGCCTTTGCAGAACATGAAAAAGTGCTAGATAAACTAGGAGTCGCTAGTGTCCAAATCAGAAATTTAGATGATTTTCAGAAACATCAGAGTGACTTGGCGGGTTTGATATTACCTGGTGGGGAGTCTACAACCATGGGCAAGCTCTTGCGTGACCAGCAGATGCTGCTTCCCATCCGAGAAGCTATTTTATCTGGACTCCCAGTCTTTGGAACCTGCGCCGGTTTGATTTTGCTGGCTAAGGAAATCACTTCTCAGGAAGAAAGTCATCTTGGAACCATGGATATAGTGGTTGAGCGCAATGCTTATGGGCGCCAACTAGGAAGCTTCTATACAGAGGCAGAATGTAAGGGAGTCGGTCAGATTCCCATGACTTTTATCCGTGGACCGATTATCAGCAGTGTTGGAGAGGGTGTAGAAATTCTAGCAACAGTTGATGATCAAATCGTTGCTGCGCAAGAAAAAAATATGCTGGTAACTTCTTTTCATCCAGAATTGACAGATGATGCTCGCTTGCACCAGTATTTTATCAATATGTGTAAAGAAAAAAGTTGAGAAAAGATTCTCAACTTTTTTACATGTAATAAACAATCGCGATATATTGGAGTGCAGATGCTGCTAGGATAAAGAGATGCCAAATCATGTGGAAATAAGGTTTTTTCTTAGCGTAAAATCCAGCTCCAACTGTATAACAGAGTCCGCCAGTTACCATGAGACTCCAGAAAATTGGCGTTGTTTGACTGATAATGGCAGGAATGATAGCCAGAACCAACCAGCCCATGATCAGGTAAAGGGCAAGGCTGAATTTCTCATTGACCTTTTTAGCAAAGATTTTATAAAGGATGCCAAAGATGGTCGTTCCCCACTGAATGGCAATAATGAGATAGCCAAACCAGTTATTCATCAAAGTCAATACAACCGGCGTATAAGAGCCTGCGATAGCCACGTAAATCATAGAATGGTCGATGATTCGCAAGACGTATTTGTGGGTCGAACCGTAGGCCATAGAGTGGTAAATGGTTGATGAGAGGAACATGAGAAAGAGACTGATAACAAAGATAGAAACGCCAAAAGATGATAAAAATCCGTGTGCTTCATAACTATAGGTGGATGAAATGGGGAGTAGGATGAGCATGATAACCGCACCCACAGCATGGGTCACGCTATTGGCAATCTCCTCTCCAAAACTGAGTTTTTTACTGAGTTTTAAACTGGTATTCATTGGATTTCCTCCTCTTCTTTGATAAGGATTAAGTCTAGAGTTTGATGATAGAGTTTAACCGTTTGACAGCTGGTTTGGATAATAGGATTATCTGGATCAATCCCATGGTTCATGTAGTCCACAAAAGCATCGTAGAGCTGGTCTGAACTGGCTTGACTTTGTAGGGTATTCAGTGTCTGAGCGATTTCTTGGATTGAAAAGACAGACTTGAGAGTGGTGATGGCAATCAAACGTGCAATCTGTTTGCGTTGGTATTTTTTCTTGTCTGGCTTTGTCAGGTAACCATGTTTGACATAGTTATTGACCATAGATGCGGTTAGGCCCTTTTCTTTATCTGGAGAGATAGGGGCGCAGACTTGATTGACATAAAGTAAAACCTGATCCAGATAGAGGTCAATGTTTGGAATGTCTTCCCATTTTGGGTAGGAAAAGTTAGAATTCATTTCCAACTCCTTTTTATCTAGTTTTGATAACTAGATTATAAAATAATAAAAAACAAAAGTCAAGTTTCAACTGCTTGTAGAAAGCTTTAAATTATGCTATGATGAGAGAAACTAGTTAGAAATGAGGGGAAAAGATGGAGATTCGTTTAGCTTTTCCAAACGAAGTAGATGCGATTATGCAGGTGATGGAGGATGCCAAAAAGTGCTTAGCCAAGTCTGGTAGCGACCAGTGGCAAAATGGCTATCCAAATGCAGATATCGTTATTGATGATATTATCTCAGGTCAAGCCTATGTAGCCTTGGAAGAAGGAGACTTACTGGCTTATGCTGCTGTGACCAAGAGTCCAGAGAAAGCCTATGAAGCCATTTATGAAGGGAGTTGGCAGGGGGGAGAATCAGAATATCTGGTCTTTCACCGTATCGCTGTGGCAGCAGATGTCCAAGGACAAGGTGTTGCTCAGACTTTCCTAGAAGGCTTGATTGAAGGTTTTGATTATCTAGATTTTCGTTCAGATACGCATGCACAAAACAAGGCCATGCAGCATATCTTTGAAAAGCTGGGCTTCCAACAGGTCGGTAAGGTTCTAGTTGATGGGGAACGTTTGGCCTATCAGAAATTAAAAAAATGAAGCAGAAAAAGTACGCAAAAATGCTCTACCCGTCGCCAATTGGAACCTTATCCTTAGTTGCTGACGAGCAATATCTGTATGGAATTTGGGTACAGGACCAAACTCATTTTGAGAGGGGATTAGGAGACGAAACGATAGAAGAAGTTACTAGCCATCCTGTCCTAGACCAGGTTATTTCCTATTTAGATACCTATTTTGAAGGCAGTGTTCAGGATTTATCTGACTTACCTCTGGCTCCTATTGGAACAGATTTTGAAAAGCGGGTCTGGGCTTACTTACAGGCCATTCCTTATGGTCAAACAGTAACTTACGGACAAATAGCTCAAGACTTGCAAGTGGCTTCTGCCCAAGCGATTGGCGGAGCAGTGGGGCGCAATCCTTGGTCCATACTCGTACCCTGTCATCGTGTGCTGGGGTCAGGCAATCGTCTGACAGGCTATGCATCGGGAGTCGAAAAGAAAGCCTGGCTCTTGCAACATGAAGGTGCAGCATTTCAAGAAAATAAAAAATAGAAAGAAAAGAAGATGTTAGAATTTATCGAATACCCAAAATGTTCAACTTGTAAGAAAGCAAAAAATGAATTAGATCAACTTGGACTGGAATACCAAGATGTCCACATCGTAGAAGAAACACCAAGTGAAGACGTGATTTTGAACTGGTTGGAAACTTCCGGTTTTGAAGTGAAACAATTTTTCAATACCAGCGGGATCAAATACCGCGAACTGGGCTTGAAAGATAAGGTGGGAAGTTTGTCAAAACAAGAAGCAGCCAAGCTTCTAGCGAGTGATGGTATGTTATTGAAACGTCCAATTTTGGTGGAGAATGGTGCTGTTAAACAAATCGGCTATAGAAAACCCTATGAGAACTTAGGTTTGAGATAGTTTTTATTTATCTCCTTGATAGGTAAAATATATAGCCTCCCTGTTTTAAAGTGTGATAAACTAGAAGATAGACAAAGTCTGATCAGCCCGTAGCAAATAATTTGCTTGCGAGCAGAAGTATGGTAGAATGAATCATTATCAGGAGAGGATGTTTTTATGACTGTTACAACATTTTTAGCATCAGATTGGTACCAAAGTTTGATGCAACTCATTCCGGACGGTAAGCTCTTTAGTTTGCGTTCGGTCTTTGATGGAATTCCAAGGATTGTCCAACAACTGCCTACAACCTTGATGTTGACGCTTGGAGGTGCACTCTTTGGTTTGCTACTTGCCCTGATTTTTGCCATTGTTAAGATCAATCGTGTTAGGATTTTATATCCTTTGCAGGCCTTTTTCGTCAGCTTCTTAAAAGGTACCCCAATCCTAGTTCAACTTATGTTGACCTACTACGGAATTCCTTTAGCACTGAAAGCTATCAACCAACAATGGGGAACTGGTCTCAATATCAATGCGATTCCAGCAGCGCTTTTTGCGATTGTGGCCTTTGCTTTCAATGAGGCGGCTTATGCAAGTGAAACGATTCGTGCAGCCATCCTTTCTGTTAACCCAGGTGAAATTGAGGCGGCGCGTAGTTTGGGTATGACACGAGCGCAAGTTTATCGTCGCGTGATTATTCCAAATGCGGCCGTTGTGGCGACTCCAACCTTGATTAATTCCCTTATCGGTTTGACTAAGGGAACTTCTCTAGCCTTTAGTGCGGGGGTTGTGGAAGTCTTTGCTCAGGCTCAAATTTTGGGTGGAGCCGATTATCGCTATTTTGAACGTTTCATCTCCGTTGCCCTTGTTTATTGGGTAGTCAATATCGGAATTGAAAGCCTCGGTCGTTTCATCGAGAGAAAAATGGCTATTTCCGCACCTGATACAGTGCAAACAGATGTGAAAGGAGACCTTCGTTAATGATTAAGATTTCGAATTTAAGCAAATCCTTTTCAGGACAGACAGTCTTGGATCATCTGGACTTGGATATCCAAAAGGGAGAAGTAGTAGCCTTGATTGGTTCATCTGGAGCTGGGAAATCAACCTTTCTTCGAAGTTTGAACTACCTTGAAACTCCAGATAGTGGAACGATTCAGATTGACAATTTTAAAGTTGATTTTTCTCAGATTAGCCAAGAAGAGATTCTAACCCTTCGTCGCAAGTTGTCCATGGTTTTCCAACAGTTTAATTTGTTTGAACGCCGAACTGCTCTTGACAATGTCAAGGAAGGTTTGATTGTCGTTAAAAAAATATCGGACGAGGAAGCAACAAAAATCGCTAAGGAAGAGTTGGCTAAGGTTGGACTTTCTGACCGTGAAAACCATTACCCTCGCCACTTATCAGGTGGACAGAAGCAACGGGTTGCCCTCGCGCGTGCGCTTGCTATGAAACCAGATGTCTTGCTCTTGGACGAACCCACTTCAGCCCTTGACCCAGAGTTGGTCGGTGAAGTAGAAAAGTCTATTGCAGACGCTGCCAAGTCAGGTCAGACCATGATTTTGGTCAGTCACGATATGTCTTTTGTAGCCCAAGTGGCAGACAAGGTTCTATTCCTAGATAAAGGGAAAATCATCGAGTCTGGCACACCGGATGAAATCATCAATCATCCGAAAGAAGAACGAACAAAAGAATTCTTTGCTAGTTACAAACGGACTTATATTTGATATAATAGAAAAAGGAAAACTCAGTTAGTTGGACTAGCTGAGTTTACTCTTTAAAAAAGATAGAAACGAGAGAGATCATGCTACTGCATCTATTTTCTTTGTATTTCGAGAGTTTGATCTTAACGACCATCCTTGTCGTGATTTTTCTGGGGATTTGGATTGGATTGAGAGCCATGTCTGGTGTGGACAAGACAGCTAAGGCTCGCCAAGCTCATCTCTATGATATGATTATGATTGGAGTTTTGGTCGTTCCGGTGTTATCCTTTGCCGTCATGAGTTTGCTCTTGGTTTTCAAGGCATAATCCTTGCCTGACTAGCAAGAATGAGTTAGAATAAAGATAGTTACAACAAGAAAGAAGGAATCGAAATGTACGATACGATTATTGTCGGTGCTGGACCTGCGGGAATGACCGCTGCCTTATATGCTGCTCGAAGCAATCTGAAAGTGGCTTTGATTGAAGGTGGTCTGCCAGGCGGGCAAATGAATAACACATCTGATATTGAAAACTATCCAGGTTATGCCAATATCAGTGGACCTGAATTGGCTGAAAAGATGTTTGAACCACTTGAAAACCTTGGAGTGGAGCATCTTTATGGTTACGTTGAAAATATTGAAGACCAGGGTGACTTTAAGAAGGTAATCACTGATGATCAAGTTTATGAAACCCGTACTGTCATTGTGGCAACTGGGTCAAAACACCGTCTTTTGGGAGTTCCCGGAGAAGAAGAACTGAACAGTCGAGGTGTTTCTTACTGTGCGGTCTGTGATGGAGCTTTCTTCCGTGACCAAGACTTGCTCGTAGTTGGTGGTGGAGATTCAGCGGTAGAAGAAGCCCTCTTCTTAACTCGCTTTGCCAAGACTGTTACCATTGTTCACCGCCGAGATGAACTTCGTGCCCAAAAGGTTTTGCAAGACCGTGCTTTTGCAAATGAGAAAGTCAACTTTATCTGGGATTCTGTTGTCAAGGAAATTAAAGGTGAAAATCGAGTAGAATCTGTAATTTTTGAAAATGTAAAAACAGGTCAAGTGACAGAACAAGCCTTCGGTGGTGTCTTTATCTATGTTGGTTTGGATCCTGTTAGCGATTTTGTTAAAGAATTGAATATTCAAGACCAGGCAGGCTGGATTGTGACAGATAACCACATGAAAACTGGAGTTGACGGTATCTTTGCGGTTGGGGATGTTCGCCAGAAAGACCTTCGCCAAGTAACAACAGCAGTTGGAGATGGGGCTATCGCTGGTCAAGAAGCCTATAAATTTATCACAGAACATAGTTAAGAAAAAAGTTTCCAATCAAGTGATTGGAAACTTTTTTTATAGTCGGTTTCGGAAAACTTCGTACATGAGAATAGCTGCAGCAACACTGGCATTGAGGCTTTGAACATGCCCATTCATGGGAATGGTAATCATCTCATCGACCTGTTTTTTGATATTGCTAGAGATGCCTTTTCCTTCATTTCCGATGATGAGGGCGATTTTCCCTTTTGTATTCCACTTGTGGCAAGGGGTACCGTTCATATCCGTTCCAAAGGTCCAGAAGCCTTCATCCTTGAGTTTGTCTAGGGTTTGACTGAGGTTGGTCACTCGCGCAATCGGTACATGCTCAATTGCACCTGTGGCCGTTTTGGCAACGACAGGAGTCACTCCAACAGCACGGTGCTTGGGAATGATGACACCTGAAACATTGGTCGCATCAGCAGTCCTTAAGATAGAGCCTAAGTTGTGAGGGTCAGTTAGACCATCCAGAATCAACAGCAGTGGATTTTCTTCTTGGCGTGTTTTTGCAAGGATGTGATCCAGCTCGCTATAGGCAAATTCGGACACTCGAAGAACAAAACCTTGGTGAACAGCGCCTTCGGTCATCTCAGACAGGGATTTTTTTGAAGTCCAAGAAATGGATACCTTCTTTTCTGTAGCCAGTTCCTTGACTTTTTCAACATTCTTACCTCGGAGATCTTCTTGGAGGTAAAGTTTGTTTCCTGTGTTTGCAAGGAGGGCTTCTGTAACGGCGTGGACGCCATAGACAATATCATTTGTTTTCATGCCTCTATTATAACACAAAACCCCGTCTTGCAACGGGATTTTCTTTATTCCAGAATCAGTAAACCATCTTTAACAGCAAATGGATCTTTCTCATTGATACGATCGTAAAACATGATTCCGTTTAGGTGATCAATTTCATGTTGGACAACGATAGAGTTGTATCCTTTGAGCTTGATACGGTGTTTTTCGCCATCTTTGTCAAAGTAGTCAACAGTAACGCGAGCATGGCGGACTACATAGCCAGGTACGTTTCGGTCAACAGACAGGCAACCTTCTCCTTCGCCAAGAGCAGCGTCCTGAACAGAGTGAGAGACAATTTTTGGATTGTACATAATAGCTTGCAAGTCGTAGGCTTCCTGTGGAGTTTCACCTTCTTCCACAATATTTGGGACCAAGACGGCAATAATGCGTTTTGAAATATCGAGTTGGGGAGCAGCCAGCCCAACACCACCGCGGAGCCCCATTTTCTCAGCCATAACAGGATCTTGAGAATGTTTGAGGAATTGCATCATCTTTTCGCCAAGGATGATTTCCTGGTCAGACAGTGGGAAAGTGACTTCCTCAGCAACTGCGCGAAGAGTTGGATTCCCCTCGCGGATAATATCGTTCATATCAATTAAGTGAGCAGCTTTTGTAATACGTTCTATTGCAGACATTTTCTCTCCTTTCATTACCTCTACATGATAACACAAAATAGGCGAGAAAGAAAGTCGCAGAAGTTCCTAAAAAATAATATAATAAACGGTATTCCTCTTTTGTCTGTGGTATAATAAAAGAAAAGACTTGCACCAAAAGGCAAGGGGGAATAAAGATGGAAAAGCGACAAGATAGACGATCTCAGGGATCTCTTTATGGGGTGTGGAGAACTAGTGTGGATTTCTTTCGGAATTATAAATCCTGGACCAATGCCCAGTTTATTATTGTGTTATTGCTTGCAGTTGCCTTATCCATGGGGGGAAACTTATTAGTTCGAGCAGTACAAGGTAGTAAGGGAACAAGCCCTAGTAGTCAAACTCTTGATTCTGCTAGTACATCTGGTCAATCCAAGGAAGATCAGTCTGGTGAAACAACGGCACGTATCATGGCAAATGGTGACCTTCTTTATCATATCCCTATCTACCGAACAGCTCTTAAAGAAGATGGGACCTATGATTTCCATGAAAATTTTGAGTATGTAAAACCCTGGCTCAAGCAAGCGGATTTGGTGATTGGTGACTTTGAAGGAACGGTGAACAAGGACCACTACTTGGCAGGTTATCCTCTCTTTAATGCACCAGGGGAAGTCATGGATGCGATCAAGGATGCAGGCTACCAAGTTCTAGACTTGGCTCATAATCATATTTTGGATTCTCAAATTGAGGGAGTGGTTTCAACGGCTCAAGCTATTGAAAAGGCTGGAATGACACCCATCGGAGTCTACACGCATGAATCCCGAGACCAAGCACCTATAGTCATCAAGGAAGTCAATGGTATCAAGGTAGCTCTCCTGGCCTATTCCTACGGTTTTAATGGCATTGAGCAGTATATCTCTCAAGAGGACTATAATCGCTATCTTTCTGATTTGAATGAAGATAAGATGAAGGCAGAAATCGAGCGTGCAGAGAAGGAGGCGGATATTACTGTCATCATGCCTCAGATGGGAATTGAGTATCAGCTAGAACCAACGGAAGAACAGAAAAAACTGTACCATAAAATGATTGACTGGGGAGCCGATATTATCTTTGGAGGGCATCCTCACGTCGTTGAACCTGCTGAAACAGTTGAAAAAGATGGTGACAAAAAACTGATTATCTATTCCATGGGAAATTTCCTCTCAAACCAGCGCATTGAAACCATGCAAGATGAGGAAAATGCCAAGTGGACGGAGCGCGGTGTTCTCATGGATGTGACCATTAAGAAAAAAGATGGAAAGACAAGGATTGAAGCTGCTAAAGCGCATCCTACTTGGGTCAATCGAACACCCAAAGGGACTTACTCTCCAGAAGGCTATCCGCTCTTCCTCTATCAGACCTATATCCTAGAGGACTTCATTGAAGGGGGACGTTACCGTGACAAGTTGGACGAGGCGACCAAGGAACGAATTGACACGGCCTATAAAGAAATGAATGAACATGTAGGGTTGAAGTGGTAGGCACTTGCCCTAAAGGAGACGAGATGACGATTAAATTGATTGCAACAGACATGGATGGAACCTTGCTAGACCCGAGGGGGCAGCTGGATTTGCCCCGCTTGGAAAAGCTTTTAGATCAGCTGGATCAAAGGGATATCCGTTTTGTCATTGCGACAGGGAATGAAGTTCACCGTATGAGGCAATTACTGGAGCACTTGGCGAGTAGAGTAGTTCTGGTAGTTGCCAATGGGGCGCGTATTTTTGAAAACAATAAACTGATTCAAGCGCAGATTTGGGATGATGCTACGGTTGACAAGGCTCTCCTTCATTTTAAAGGGAGAGAGTGTCGAGATCAGTTCGTCGTTACCAGTATGAATGGGAGTTTTGTCAAGAAAGGAACTGTTTTTACAGACCTAGAAAAATTTATGACTCCAGAGATGATTGAAAAACTTTACCAAAGGACCAATTTTGTGGATGAGCTAAACTCAGACCTCTTCGGTGGAGTGTTAAAGATGAGCATGGTTGTTGGTGAAGAACGTTCTAGTTCAGTTTTGCAGGAAATTAATGATTTATTTGATGGTCGTGTAAGAGCTGTTTCTAGCGGTTATGGCTGTATCGATATCCTGCAGGCTGGGGTTCACAAGGCTTGGGGATTGGAAGAATTACTCAAGCGCTGGGATTTGACATCAGAACAAATCATGGCTTTTGGTGATAGCGAAAACGATATAGAAATGTTAGAGCTGGCTGGAATTGCCTATGCGATGGAAAATGCGGCTGATGAGGTCAAGGCAGTTGCGACTGCCCTGGCACCAGCCAACAGCCAGGCGGGTGTGTATCAAGTTCTAGAGAATTGGTTAGAGAAAGAGGGATAGGGTGGCAGTACAGTTATTAGAGAATTGGCTCTTAAAGGAGCAGAAAAAAATTCAAACCAAGTATCGTGAATTGAATCAAGTATCTGTTCTAGAGCCAGATATCATCTTTATTGGTGATTCGATAGTGGAGTATTACCCTCTTCAAGAGTTGTTTGGGGTTGCCAAGACGATTGTTAATCGTGGCATACGAGGCTATCAGACGAGATTGTTATTAGAGAATTTGGATGCCCATCTTTATGGTGATGCTGTCGATCAAATTGTTCTCCTAATAGGAACAAATGATATTGGAAAAGATATTCCCATGAATGAAGCCTTGGATAATCTTGAGCGTGTAATCCAATCGATTGCCCGAGAATATCCGCTGTCACAAATAAAGCTCCTTTCCATTTTGCCAGTCAATGAGGGAGAGAGATACAAGCAGACTGTTTATATCCGAACCAATGAAAAGATCAGAGAATGGAATCAAGCCTATGAGGCTCTAGCATCCGCCTATATGCAGGTAGATTTTGTGCCGATTTATGATAGTTTGACAGATTCAGAAGGGCAACTTCAATCAGCCTATACAACGGATGGCCTCCATCTAAGTGTAGCCGGTTATCAAGCCTTATCAAAAGCCTTAAAAGGGGTTCTTTTCTAAAGAAACGGCTTGATTTTGCATTTTTTTTGAAGATAGGTTATAATAGTTCTAACATCCTGGGGTCGTTACGGATTCGACAGGCATTATGAGGCATATTTTGCAACCCGTGTGGCGACGTAAACGCTCAGTTAAATATAACTGCAAAAAATAACACTTCTTACGCTCTAGCTGCCTAAAAACCAGCAGGCGTGACCTGATTTGGATTGCTCGTGTTCAATGACAGGTCTTATGATTAGCGAGATACGATCAAGCCTTGTCTAGTGGTTTGATAAGAGATTAATAGACTCGCAGTTCCTAGGCTTGAGTTATGTGTCGAGGGACTGTTAAAACAATACATAACCTATGGTTGTAGACAAATATGTTGGCAGGTGTTTGGACGTGGGTTCGACTCCCACCGGCTCCATTATGAACAGGTATACAGTAGATTTTTTCCAAATTGTATCCTTTGTTGTATCCTTCGTTGTATCCTATTTATTCTAGTATGTTAGTGGAGAATTACTCAAGAGGCTGAAGAGGACGGTTTGCTAAATCGTTAGGTCGGGTAACTGGCGCGGGGGTTCGAATCCCCCATTCTCCGTTAGATAAACCCAGTGTTTTTCTAAACAAATCTGCTTGGAGGTGGTCTCCAAGAGTAAACTTTCATAAAGAGGTGAAACATGAAAAAGATCAAGTTACTAAGTATCTTAGCACTCTCAACAGTTGTCTTAGGTGCATGTTCTGCATTTTCTAATCAGTCATCTGAAGCTTCTTCTGACAACAAGGAGAATACGGAACAAGTTGAGAAGAAAGATGAAGCAGCAGAAGTTAAAGAAAAAGTTACAAAAGATGCTGAAATTCTCTTAGACTCAGTTCTCACTAGCGACTCTAGTCGATTTAAAAAGATTTATGGCGAAACCTATGAAAAATGGACTGAGGCCATTTTTGCAGTGCAAACAAGTGAAAAAATCAAAGAAGAAGGTCTTTCACCTGCATCTACCTACTCAGTACAATGGCACAAAGATTTCCCTGTAGAAACTCCAGAAGAAACCATTTCAGGTTTCTTGAAGATGAAACGCAAGTTATTCCAAGATATCGGTTCTTACACTGTTAAAGATGTGAAGGTTGATGAATCAGGCAATACTGCGACTGTTACTTTTAACTCTAAGAAGTTGCATTCTAAAGGGTTGACTTCATCAATTCGAGAAGTTCTAACAATTCTTATTGGTGGTATCGATAACTTAGGTAAGTACAACCAAGCTGGATCAAACGTTGATATCAAGCGTTACCAAACATTGGTAACATATTGGATTTACGAACACCTCTTCAGAAAAGATTTTGCTACCTACAGTGATGTAGATGCTGAAGCTGCTCTTACACCTCTTACTACTGGAGATTTTGATACAGAAATCAAACTAACCAAGGATAAGGATGGAAACTGGCTGATTTCTCAAGAAGATTATCGTACTTTATCAACTGAGTTAATGGATACTACTGAGGGATATGATAAGATTGATCGTAAGAACTCTACAAAATCTAAGAGCAAATCTACAGACAAGTCTTCTGATAAATCTTCAGATAAATCCACTGATAAATCCACTGATAAATCAACAGACAAATCTTCAGATAAAAAAGATAAAAGCAATATCTAATCCTAAGATTTAAAAGAAAAACAAGTAGTCTTAATAAACTACTTGTTTTTTTATGAATTAGGATAGGGAAGGATACAGAAAAATGTGATGTGATAGTTAGAGTAACTCAGCCTTTCATTTCTATATATTGTTCTTAGAACGATAAAAAAACTGCATTGAGGTGCAGTTTTTCTTTTTTCTACGGAAGACATGGGATTCGAACCCACGCACGCTGTTACACGCCTACCGCGTTTCCAACACGGCCTCTTAAGCCTCTTGAGTAATCTTCCAATACTTACTCAAATAGTCTACCATAAAGCCACTTATCTTGCAATAAAAATTTTGGAAATAAGAAAAATGATAGAATTTGAAAGAAAATGATAAAAAATGCTTGACTTTAGTAGAGAATGTGCTAGAATGAATAGTGTAAACGATAACAGGAGGTGATTTGGTGTTAAAAACTGAGCGGAAGCAACTGATTTTAGAGGAGTTAAATCAACATCATGTAGTTTCCCTAGAAAAATTGGTTAGTCTATTAGAAACATCAGAATCGACAGTACGAAGAGATTTGGACGAGTTGGAGGCGGAAAACAAACTTCGCCGTGTGCATGGTGGAGCAGAATTGCCCCACTCCTTGCAGGAAGAAGAAACCATCCAAGAAAAATCTGTCAAAAACCTTCAAGAGAAGAAGCTACTGGCTCAGAAAGCAGCCTCTCTTATTAAGGAACAAGATGTTATCTTTATTGATGCTGGAACGACAACTGCTTTTTTAATCAAGGAATTGGTTAATAAGAATATCACAGTTGTGACCAACTCCATTCACCATGCGGTTCAGTTGGTTGAAAAACAGATTCCAACTGTCATGGTTGGAGGGAGTGTCAAGATGGCAACAGATGCATGTATCGGTGGTGTTGCTCTTAACCAAATCAATCAATTGCACTTTGACCGTGCCTTTATTGGGATGAATGGTGTGGACGATGGTTATTATACGACTCCTGATATGGAGGAGGGAGCCGTGAAGCGTGCTATCTTAGAGAATGCCAAACAAACCTATGTCTTGGTGGATTCGTCAAAGATTGGTCAAACTTGCTTTGCCAAGGTCGCACCACTTAAACGCGCTATTGTCATCACAAGTCAAGGGCATGAGCTCTTGCAGGCTATTAAGGAGAAAACGGAGGTAATAGAAGTATGATTTATACAGTCACACTCAATCCATCCATTGACTATATCGTTCGCTTGGACCAAGTTCAAGTCGGTAGTGTCAATCGTATGGACAGTGATGATAAGTTCGCTGGTGGGAAAGGAATCAATGTCAGCCGTGTTTTGAAGCGCTTGGATATTCCTAATACCGCGACTGGATTTATCGGTGGATTTACTGGTAAATTTATCACAGATACTTTGGCAGAAGAGGAGATCGAAACGCGTTTTGTCCAAGTAGCAGAAGATACTCGTATCAATGTCAAGATTAAAGCAGACCAAGAAACAGAAATCAACGGGACTGGTCCAAATGTGGAGCCAGCCCAGCTAGAAGAATTGAAATCTATTTTGTCTAGTTTAACAGCAAAAGATACGGTTGTCTTTGCTGGTTCGAGTGCTAAAAACCTAGGAAATATCATCTATAAGGATTTGATTGCATTGACACGCAAGACTGGTGCGCAAGTGGTTTGTGACTTTGAAGGACAGACCTTGATTGATAGTTTGGACTACCAGCCACTTTTGGTTAAACCAAACAATCACGAGCTTGGAGCTATCTTTGGAGTGAAACTCGAAAGTTTAGATGAAATCGAGAACTATGCTCGTCAGTTACTGGCCAAGGGAGCTCAAAACGTCATTATCTCCATGGCTGGGGACGGTGCACTTCTTGTCACATCTGAGGGAGCTTATTTCGCAAAACCTATCAAGGGAACAGTCAAAAATTCAGTCGGGGCTGGTGACTCTATGGTCGCTGGATTTACCGGTGAATTTGTAAAATCTAAAGATGCAGTAGAGGCCTTCAAATGGGGAGTAGCTTGTGGAACAGCAACGACCTTCTCGGATGACTTGGCAACAGCGGAATTTATTAAAGAAACATATGAAAAAGTTGAGGTAGAAAAACGATGAAAATTCAAGACCTATTGAGAAAAGATGTTATGTTGCTGGATTTGCAGGCAACTGAAAAAACAGCTGTCATCGAAGAGATGATTCATAGCTTGGTAGATCACGGTTATGTGACGGATTTTGAAACCTTTAAAGAAGGAATCTTAGCGCGTGAAGCTCTCACTTCCACTGGTTTGGGTGACGGAATTGCTATGCCTCACAGTAAAAATTCTGCTGTCAAAGAAGCAACGGTTCTCTTTGCTAAGTCAAACAAGGGTGTTGGCTATGAAAGCTTGGATGGGCAACCAACAGACCTCTTCTTCATGATTGCAGCTCCAGAAGGTGCCAATGATACTCACTTGGCAGCCTTGGCAGAATTGTCTCAATACTTGATGAAAGACGGTTTTGCTGACAAACTTCGCCAAGTAACATCAGCTGATCAAGTTATTGAACTTTTTGACCAAGCTTCAGAAAAAGTTGAGGAACCTGTTCAAGCACCTGCTAATGACTCTGGCGACTTTATCGTAGCTGTTACAGCTTGTACGACAGGTATTGCCCACACTTATATGGCCCAAGAAGCCCTTCAAAAAGTAGCTGCTGAAATGGGTGTTGGGATCAAGGTCGAAACCAACGGTGCTAGCGGTGTTGGAAATCAACTGACTGCGGAAGACATCCGCAAGGCTAAAGCTGTTATCATCGCTGCAGACAAGGCTGTTGAGATGGATCGTTTTGATGGTAAACCATTGATCAATCGCCCGGTTGCAGACGGTATCCGTAAGACTGAAGAATTGATTAACTTGGCTCTTTCAGGAGATGCTGAAGTTTATCGTGCCGCTAATGGAGCAAAAGCTGCAACAGCATCTAATGAAAAACAAAGTATTGGTGGTGCCTTCTACAAACACTTGATGAGTGGTGTATCTCAAATGTTACCGTTCGTTATCGGTGGTGGTATCATGATTGCCCTTGCCTTCTTGATTGACGGTGCTTTGGGTGTTCCAAATGAAAATCTTGGCAATCTTGGTTCTTACCATGAGTTAGCTTCTATGTTCATGAAAATCGGTGGTGCAGCCTTTGGTTTGATGCTTCCAGTCTTTGCAGGATATGTTGCTTACTCAATCGCTGAAAAACCAGGTTTGGTAGCAGGTTTCGTGGCTGGAGCTATTGCCAAAGAAGGTTTTGCCTTTGGTAAAATCCCTTACGCTCAAGGTGGTGAAGCAACTTCAACTCTTGCAGGTGTCTCATCTGGTTTCCTAGGTGCCCTTGTTGGTGGATTTATCGCAGGTGCCTTGGTTCTTGCCATCAAGAAATACGTTAAAGTTCCTCGTTCACTTGAAGGTGCTAAATCAATCCTTATCCTACCGCTTTTCGGAACAATCTTGACAGGATTTGTCATGCTAGCTGTCAACATCCCAATGGCAAGAATCAACACCGATATGAATGCCTTCCTAGGCGGTCTTGGAGGAGGTTCAGCTGTTCTTCTTGGTATCGTTCTTGGAGGCATGATGGCTGTTGACATGGGTGGACCAGTCAACAAAGCTGCTTATGTCTTTGGTACAGGTACGCTTGCAGCGACCGTTTCTTCAGGTGGTTCTGTAGCTATGGCAGCAGTTATGGCTGGAGGAATGGTTCCACCACTTGCTATCTTTGTCGCAACCCTTCTTTTCAAAGATAAATTTACCAAAGAAGAACGCAACTCTGGTTTGACAAACATCATCATGGGCTTGTCATTTATCACTGAAGGAGCGATCCCATTTGGTGCCGCTGACCCAGCTCGTGCGATTCCAAGCTTTATCCTTGGTTCAGCAGTAGCAGGTGGACTCGTTGGTCTTGCAGGTATCAAACTCATGGCGCCACACGGAGGAATCTTCGTTATCGCCCTTACTTCAAATGCCCTTCTCTACCTTGCCTTTGTTTTGATTGGTGCAATTGTAAGTGGTGTGGTTTATGGTTACCTACGCAAACCACAAGCATAAAATGGATTAGAATAGAAAGATTGTTACCATTTGGTGCAATCTTTTTCTCTTTTCTAAATGGCTGTGAAATATGGTATAATAAAAGAATGGCAAACAAGAATACTACAAAAACAAGACGGAGACCGTCTAAAGCAGAACTTGAAAGAAAACAGGCTATCCAGAGGATGTTGATTTCCTTAGGGATCGCCTTGTTGTTGATTATTGCAGCCCTCAAACTCGGCGCGGCAGGTGTCACTCTTTACAATCTCATTCGACTGGTTGTCGGAAGTTTGGCCTATGTGGCCATTGGTGGCCTCCTCATCTATCTTTTTCTTTTTAAATGGATTCGCAAGCAAGAGGGACTTCTGTCAGGATTTCTTTGTATCTTCGCTGGCTTGCTCTTGATTTTTGAGGCCTACTTGGTATGGAAATATGGCTTGGAGCAATCAGTTCTAAAAGGGACCCTGTCTCAAGTTATGACGGACCTGACTGGTATGCGAGTGACTAGCTTCGCTGGTGGAGGCTTGCTTGGTGTTGGACTCTATATCCCCATATCCTTTCTTTTCTCAAATATCGGATCGTACTTTATTGGAGTCCTTTTGATTCTAGTTGGGGCACTCTTAGTTAGTCCTTGGTCTATTTATGATGTTGCAGCCTTTATTGGAGCTCAGTTCAGATCTTTCATGGAAAAACAGGAACAGAGAAAACAGGAACGCTTCATCAAGAGAGAAGAAGAGAAGGCTCGTCAAGAAGCTGAAGAAGCAGCAAGAATTCAGAGAGAACAAGAAGAACAGGATGCATTACCGCTTCCTCCTGTAGATCCTGAAACGGGAGAAATCTTATCAGAGGTACCAGACTACGATTTCCCACCAATTCCTGAGGAAGAATGGATCGAACCGGAGATTATCCTCCCTCAAACTGATTTTGATGTTCCAGATGTGGAAGAAGACTTTGAGGATGAAGAGGTGCAGGTTGATTTTTCTGCCAAGGAAGCCCTCGAATACAAGCTACCAAGCTTGCAACTCTTTGCACCAGATAAACCCAAAGATCAGTCCAAGGAAAAGAAGATTGTTCGAGAAAATATCAAAATCCTAGAAGAAACCTTTGCTAGCTTTGGTATCAAGGTGACGGTGGAACGGGCTGAAATAGGACCATCAGTTACCAAGTATGAAGTCAAGCCAGCAGTCGGTGTACGGGTTAACCGCATTTCCAATCTGGCAGACGACTTAGCGCTAGCTCTGGCGGCCAAGGATGTTCGGATTGAGGCTCCAATCCCTGGTAAATCCTTAGTCGGAATTGAGGTTCCTAACTCTGAAATTGCAACCGTTTCTTTCCGTGAACTCTGGGAACAGTCTCAGACTAAACCAGAAAATCTCCTCGAAATTCCTCTAGGTAAGGCGGTCAATGGAACTGCTCGCACCTTTGACCTTTCCAAGATGCCCCACCTACTCGTTGCAGGTTCGACGGGATCAGGGAAGTCAGTCGCAGTTAACGGTATTATCGCCAGCATTCTCATGAAAGCAAGACCAGACCAGGTCAAGTTTATGATGGTGGATCCAAAGATGGTTGAGTTATCGGTGTACAATGACATTCCTCACCTCTTGATTCCAGTTGTGACCAATCCACGCAAGGCCAGCAAGGCCCTGCAAAAGGTTGTAGATGAGATGGAAAATCGTTACGAACTCTTTGCTAAGGTTGGAGTACGAAATATCGCTGGTTACAATGCCAAGGTTGAGGAATTTAATAGCCAATCTGAGTACAAACAAGTGCCCCTGCCTTTGATTGTTGTCATTGTAGATGAGTTGGCAGATCTCATGATGGTGGCTAGCAAGGAAGTGGAAGATGCCATCATTCGTCTCGGACAGAAGGCGCGTGCTGCAGGGATTCACATGATTCTCGCAACGCAACGTCCATCGGTTGATGTTATCTCTGGTCTTATCAAGGCCAATGTCCCATCTCGTGTGGCTTTTGCAGTTTCATCGGGAACAGATTCACGCACCATCTTGGATGAGAATGGAGCAGAAAAACTGCTTGGTCGAGGAGACATGCTTTTTAAACCAATTGATGAAAATCACCCAGTCCGTCTACAAGGATCCTTCATCTCAGATGATGATGTTGAACGTATCGTAAACTTCATCAAGGCTCAGGCGGATGCGGACTACGATGAAAGCTTTGACCCAGGAGATGTTCCTGAAAATGAAGGAGATTTTTCTGATGGTGAAGCTGGTGGCGATCCGCTTTTTGAAGAAGCCAAGGCTTTGGTTATCGAGACGCAGAAAGCCAGTGCCTCCATGATTCAGCGTCGTTTGTCTGTTGGATTTAACCGTGCAACCCGCCTGATGGAAGAACTCGAAATGGCAGGTGTTATCGGTCCAGCTGAGGGAACCAAACCACGAAAAGTATTGCAACAATAAAAAAATAACTTCTTTCCAAATTTAGAAAGAAGTTATTTTTTTGATTACTGGTTCGTTTTAGTTTCAGAACTCGTCGTATTTGACTGTGTTCCATTATCGCTTGTTTCTTTATTTGTAGCTGGTGTAGAAGAGTCCTGAGTTGTTGTTTTCTGTTCTTCTTTTTTCTCCTCTTTCTTGTTGGATTGAGAAGTTTCTTCTTGCGTGGTATTTTCTTTAGTAGAAGTGTTGTTCCTGTTAGGAGTAGTATTTTCCTGAGGGGCTTCTTTTTGAATTTCCTTGACAACAGTTGTTTGAGTTGTCGTCGGTTCTTTTTTGTTGTTTTTGTTATTATCCATAGCGTTCATGATGGTAATAGTAGCAGTGATTAGGCCAAGGATACTACCGATGGTAGCAATCGTTTTTTGAAAGACAGTAAATCCCTTTTTGATGTGTTCTGTTTTTGGTTTTGAAGTTCTACGATAGTTAGACATGATACTCTCCTTTAATTATGATTTATTATACCTCATTTCTTTAAAAAAATCTTAAAAAAAGAGAAAACTCCCTTTCTTGTCGCAGGTCTCTTTTCGTGATACAATAGAGGGAGTGATTTTAGAAAGCGTGAGAAAACATGATCTACTTTGATAATTCGGCTACAACCAAGCCTTATCCTGAAGCACTTGAAACTTACATGCAGGTCGCTTCAAAAATTGTAGGAAATCCATCCAGTCTCCATTGTTTGGGGGATCAGGCAACACGAATTTTAGATGCTTCCCGGCAGCAAATTGCAGATTTGATTGGCAAGAAGAGTGAGGAAATCTTCTTTACCTCAGGTGGAACAGAAGGAGATAACTGGGTCATCAAGGGTGTGGCCTTTGAAAAAGCCCAGTTTGGCAAGCATATCATCGTATCAGCTATTGAGCATCCAGCAGTCAAGGAATCAGCCCTTTGGCTGAAAAGTCAAGGTTTTGAGATAGATTTTGCTCCAGTTGATGAGAAAGGATTTGTGGATGTTGAAGCATTAGCAGATTTGATACGTCCTGATACGACTCTCGTCTCCATCATGGCAGTTAACAACGAAATTGGCTCTATCCAGCCTATTGAGGCTATCTCAGAACTTTTGGCAGATAAACCAACTATTTCCTTCCATGTGGATGCTGTCCAAGCTCTTGCTAAGATTCCAACTGAAAAGTATCTAACTGATCGAGTGGATTTCGCAACCTTTTCGAGTCATAAGTTTCATGGTGTCAGAGGTGTTGGATTTGTCTATATCAAGTCTGGTAAGAAGATTACGCCTCTTTTAACTGGTGGTGGTCAGGAGCGAGACTATCGTTCGACAACTGAAAATGTGGCAGGGATCGCATCGACAGCCAAAGCTCTCCGTTTATCTATGGAAAAGTTAGATATCTTTGCTAGTAAGACAGGGCAGATGAAGGCAGTCATTCGTCAAGCCCTTCTGGATTATCCAGATATTTTTGTCTTTTCAGATGAGGAAGACTTTGCCCCTCATATCCTGACTTTTGGGATTAAGGGTGTTCGTGGAGAAGTCATCGTTCACGCCTTTGAAGACTATGATATTTTCATCTCAACAACCTCTGCTTGTTCGTCCAAGGCTGGAAAACCTGCAGGTACCTTGATTGCCATGGGAGTGGACAAAGATAAGGCCCAGTCAGCTGTGCGTTTAAGCCTAGACCTTGAAAATGATATGAGTCAAGTCGAGCAGTTTTTGACCAAGTTAAAATTAATTTACAATCAAACTAGAAAAGTAAGATAGGAGCATTTATGCAGTATTCAGAAATTATGATTCGCTATGGAGAATTGTCAACCAAACACAAAAATCGTATGCGTTTCATCAATAAACTTCGTAATAATATTTCAGACGTTTTGTCTATCTATCCCCAAGTTAAGGTAACCGCAGATCGCGACCGTGCCCACGCTTACCTGAATGGAGCTGATTACACAGCAGTTGCAGAATCGCTCAAACAAGTCTTTGGAATTCAAAATTTTTCTCCTGTGTATAAGATTGAAAAGTCAGTGGACGTTCTGAAGTCTGCAGTCCAAGAGATTATGAAGGAAATCTACAAGGAAGGGATGACCTTTAAAATCACTAGCAAGCGTAGCGACCACAATTTTGAATTGGACAGTCGTGAACTCAATCAAACTCTTGGTGGTGCTGTTTTCGAGGCTATTCCAAACGTGCAAGCTCAGATGAAAAATCCAGATATTAATCTTCAGGTTGAGATTCGTGAGGAGGCTGCCTATCTTTCCTATGAAACCTTTCGTGGAGCAGGAGGATTACCTGTGGGAAGTTCTGGTAAAGGTATGCTCATGTTGTCAGGAGGGATTGACTCACCTGTAGCAGGTTATCTAGCTCTTAAACGTGGGGTAGATATTGAAGCCGTCCACTTTGCTAGCCCGCCATACACAAGTCCTGGTGCCCTCAAGAAAGCCCACGATTTGACTCGGAAATTGACCAAGTTTGGCGGCAATATCCAGTTTATCGAAGTGCCTTTCACAGAGATTCAAGAGGAAATCAAGGCTAAAGCGCCAGAAGCCTACCTCATGACCTTGACCCGTCGTTTTATGATGCGCATTACCGACCGTATTCGTGAGATACGAAATGGTTTAATTATCATCAATGGAGAAAGTCTTGGTCAAGTAGCCAGCCAGACCTTGGAAAGCATGCAGACTATCAACGCTGTGACCAGCACTCCAGTCATTCGTCCCGTGGTTACGATGGACAAGTTGGAAATCATTGACATCGCGCAGGAAATCGATACTTTTGAAATTTCAATCCAGCCTTTTGAAGACTGTTGTACTATTTTTGCGCCTGACCGTCCCAAGACAAATCCTAAGATAGAGAATGCAGAGCAGTATGAAAAACGGATGGATGTTGAAGGCTTGGTTGAGCGAGCAGTGGCAGGGATTATGATTACTGAAATCACACCCCAGGTTGAAAAAGATGCTGTCGATGAGTTAATTGACAATCTCCTCTAATCAGAAAACCCAGAAGAATTCAGAAAAACAAATGAAGAAAGTTAGTTATTTATCCTTAAAATGGACAATTACTGACTTTTTTTCTATTTTTATGGTATAATAAGATAAAATTTTGAATATAGAGAGTTTTCTGACAATGAATCATTCCTACTTTTACTTAAAAATGAAAGAACACAAACTCAAGGTTCCTTATACTGGAAAAGAGCGTCGTGTGCGTGTTCTTCTGCCTAAGGACTACGAGAAAGACACCGACCGTTTTTATCCAGTTGTTTACTTTCATGATGGGCAAAATGTCTTTTACAGCAAGGAGTCTTATATCGGACACTCTTGGAAGATTATTCCAGCAATTAAGCGGAATCCTGACATCAGTCGCATGATTGTCGTTGCCATAGATAATGATGGTATGGGGCGGATGAATGAGTATGCGGCTTGGAAGTTTCAAGAATCTCCTATCCCAGGCCAGCAGTTTGGAGGTAAGGGTGTGGAGTATGCCGAGTTTGTCATGGAGGTGGTCAAGCCTTTTATCGATGAAACCTATCGTACCAAAGCTGATCGCCAGCATACGGCTATGATTGGTTCGTCACTAGGAGGCAATATTACCCAGTTTATCGGACTAGAGTACCAAGACCGAATTGGTTGTCTAGGTGTCTTCTCATCTGCTAACTGGCTTCACCAAGAAGCCTTTAACCGCTATATCGAGCGCAAGAAATTGACACCTGAACAGCGCATTTTTATCTATGTAGGAACAGAAGAAGCAGACGATACGGACAAGACCCTGATGGCTGGCAATATTAAACAAGCCTATATCGACTCGTCGCTTCACTATTACCGTGATTTGATTGCAGGTGGAGTACACTTGGATAATCTTGTCTTGAAAGTTCAGTCTGGTGCTATCCATAGTGAAATCCCTTGGTCGGAAAATTTACCAGACTGTCTCCGATTTTTTGCAGAGAAATGGTAAGTTAAGAAAGGAGAAAGCCAATGCATATTGAAAACCTTAGCCACTGGAGTGGTCACCTCAACCGTGAAATGTACCTCAACCGTTATGGACATGCTGGGATTCCAGTTGTGGTCTTTGCTTCATCAGGTGGCAGTCACAACGAATACTATGATTTTGGCATGATTGATGCCTGTGCTTCCTTTATCGAGGAAGGGCGTGTTCAGTTCTTTACCCTATCTAGTGTGGACAGTGAGAGCTGGTTGGCCACTTGGAAAAATGGTCACGACCAAGCAGAGATGCACCGTGCCTATGAACGCTATGTGATTGAGGAGGCCATTCCTTTTATCAAGCATAAGACAGGTTGGTTTGATGGAATGATGACGACAGGTTGCTCGATGGGGGCTTACCATGCACTCAATTTCTTTCTCCAGCATCCAGATGTCTTTACCAAGGTGATTGCCCTCAGTGGTGTTTACGACGCACGTTTCTTCGTTGGCGATTACTACAATGACGATGCCATTTACCAAAACTCACCTGTAGATTATATCTGGAATCAAAACGACGGATGGTTTATTGATCGTTACCGTCAGGCAGAAATCGTCGTCTGTACGGGACTTGGTGCCTGGGAACAAGACGGTCTACCATCTTTCTACAAGCTTAAAG
The DNA here is from genome assembly GCA_963533485.1 of uncultured Streptococcus sp. Taxonomy (GTDB): domain Bacteria; phylum Bacillota; class Bacilli; order Lactobacillales; family Streptococcaceae; genus Streptococcus. The sequence goes on along the minus strand of CAUSPE010000004.1, from coordinate 981 downwards.
AAGCCTTTGACCAGAAACAAATTCCAGCCTGGTTTGCTGAATGGGGACACGATGTCGCGCACGACTGGGAATGGTGGCGTAAACAAATGCCCTATTTTCTTGGACACCTGTATCTATAAAAGGAGTTGCCTATGAATTACCTTGTTATTTCTCCCTACTATCCGCAAAACTTCCAACAATTTACCATCGAGTTAGCCAATAAAGGCATCACCGTTTTGGGGATTGGTCAAGAACCTTACGAACAACTAGATGAACCTTTGCGCAATAGCATGACCGAGTATTTCCGTGTGGACAATCTTGAGAACATAGACGAAGTCAAACGTGCTGTTGCCTTTCTGTTCTACAAGCATGGACCAATCGACCGCATCGAATCTCACAATGAATACTGGCTTGAGCTGGATGCAGCACTTCGTGAGCAATTCAATGTTTTTGGTGCCAAACCAGAGGATCTCAAAAAGACCAAGTTTAAGTCTGAGATGAAGAAACTTTTCAAAAAAGCAGGTGTCCCTGTGGTACCTGGTACTGTTATCCAGACAGAAGCAGATGTGGATAAAGCAGTGAAAGAAATCGGTCTACCAATGATTGCCAAACCTGACAATGGAGTGGGAGCGGCAGCAACCTTTAAGCTTGAGACAGAAGACGATGTAAATCACTTTAAGGCTGAATGGGACCATTCAACCGTTTATTTCTTTGAAAAATTTGTCACTTCTAGCGAAATCTGTACCTTTGACGGGCTTGTGGACAAGGATGGCAACATCGTCTTTTCAACGACTTTTGATTATGCCCATACACCACTTGATCTCATGATTTATAAGATGGACAATTCCTACTATGTACTCAAGGATATGGATCCAAAACTGCGCAAGTATGGCGAGGCCATTGTCAAAGAATTTGGAATGAGAGAACGCTTTTTCCATATCGAGTTTTTCCGTGACGGGGACGACTACATTGCCATTGAGTACAATAACCGTCCTGCAGGTG
>CAUSPE010000003.1:0-71845 GCA_963533485.1 uncultured Streptococcus sp. | reverse complement strand
TTTTCTCAACTTTTATATGATACCAAGTTTTCTATCCCTTGTCAAGATAAAAAGTTATTTTTTCGAAAAAGTTTGTCTATTTTATCGCACCGTTTCCATTCGCCAACTATTCCATCCTTTAAAGCGAATGGCCCCTTGCTGGTCTGTTCGGTAAATCTTACTCTGGATTCCTTCTAGTCGTGTCAAGGTTTCCTGATGGGGAAGTTTCGTACGATTGTTCTTACCCACTGAAATGAGAGTAATCTCTGGTTTGAGTTGTTCTAGAAAAGTTGGATTTGATGAGGTTTTAGCACCATGTTGGCTTGCTTTCAAGACATCCACCTCTAGATCAGGATAATGCTTCAGCAAGTCCTTCTCTCTTTTTTCCTCCAAATTTCCTGTGAAGAGAAAGTACTTATCCAAGAGTCTCCCATAAAGAACCAGGGAACCATCACGATCCCCATCTCCAATCTGCCTTGGAGATAGGACTTCTAAGTAACTGCCAAAAATCGGTAAATTCTCCCCAGCTGCCACACTACGTACCTTGTTTTGACTTGCTTCTAGTTCCGCTACAAATTCCTTCTGTGTCAGACTTCCTTTTGATACTAAAATCTCTCCGACATGGAAAGCCTTTGTTACTTCTAGCAAATCGCCAACATGTTCCTTTTCTGTATTGGTCAAAATCAGCTGGTCAATCTTATCTACTCCTCGACTTTTAAGATAGGGAATCAAGTTTCGCTGGGCATTGCTGGTCGTCGCCTTTTCCTGCCAAGCTTGGATTTTCTTGTCAGATTCTGCTTTACCTCCTACATCTATGAGAATAGTTTTACCAGTCATATCACGTAGAAAAATGCTTTCTCCCTGCCCTACATCCAGCATGGTGATTTCATTTTCCAGCGGATGCTTGATCAAGAAAAAGAGCCCCACGATAAAGAGACTGAATCCTGCTAGTCTTTTGACATTTTTCCTAAAGTCATAGACCAAGGCCAATGAAACTAAAAGAAGAATCAAAAGCCACGCGTTGGGTTGACCAAAGACCAGAGGTCTACTAGCCAGCTGCGATACCAATCGAATGATGTCCTCCAACCACTCAAAGACAAGGTTAAGCTGGGTGATTGGGTAAACAAAAGACAGAATGAATAAGATAGACAAAAGCGGTAAGAATACCAAGTCAAAAAGAAAGGAAAAGACAAAGGTTAAAAGAATTGACCAAGGCTGAAATTCTGCAAAATAAAAGGACAAAATGGGCAATATTCCCAAAGAAATGACCAAACTTTCTCTGGCAACAGCCTTGATCCCATCGCCTTCTTTGCTTGTCATGGTCAAGATAAAGGCGTAGGCGCAGGACAAGACTCCTCCTGCTGTCAAGAAAAAGTTGGGCATGATGATAAAGAGGACAAGGACCGTTAAGGCAAAATTGTCCAAGCCCTTGTAGCCATGTTGGGCTAGTAACTTTTGTAAGAGACTGCGAATGACCGAAGCTGAGAATCCTGTCAAACCTGCATAGATAAGGGAAAAGGGATAGGTCAACCACTTCAATTTTTCTTGGGTAAAGCCCAATCGTAAGAGGAGTTTCTTAAAGGCATCCATGAAAAAGCCCACCTGCATACCCGACAAGGCAAAGAGATGGATAATTCCAAGACTGGAATAGAGCTCATTCATCTCCTCGAAGTCAGTATCCAAATGTCCTAGCAAGAGACCCGTCATATAATTGCGCATAGGATCTGGAAAGTGATCCTTGATCCAAACTACAGTCTTTCGACGTAAACTAGACAGATTTTCCCCTATATCCCAACTGCTAACCTGTTTAACTGACTGAATGTTCTTGATAGTCAGTGTCTGGTAAATCCCTTGAGTCTTTAGATAGACTTGGTAGTCAAATCCACCAAAATTCCTCTGGCCTTCTGGCTCGGACAGTTTTCCTTCTAGTTCTATCTCATAAAGGTCTGTCAAGGCTTGAAATTTCTCTTTCTCCTCCTCGGACTGGAGCTTATAGTAAACCTGAAAGATTCGTCCATCGGACTTGCCACGAAAGGACAGGCTATCTCCATTGACCTTAATGGAATCTGGTAAAATTTTCACCTTTTCAACATAAGCGACTCCATTTTGACTAGCTTGTGTCTGTTGCCAATTTTGAAACAGAAACCAAAAGCCAAAGACTCCACACATCGCTAAAACTTTTCCAGCCGATTTCCAAGGAAATTGAAAAAAGAGGCAGACCAGTAGAAAAACAAAACCTAGCAACGCGAGATAGGACGCTGAGAAAATAGCATAGTAAAGCCAAAGTAACAAAAAACACAGATAAATTAAGGGGATAGGGATGTTCTTAATCCACTGTAACATAGTCTTTTAACTTTTCTATGGTCTTAGCGCCAATGCCAGAGACCTTCTTGAGTTCGTCTACTGACTTGAACTTGCCATTTGCCTCACGATGGTCAATAATATCCTGAGCTCGTTTGCCACCCAGTCCCTTGACCTGCTTGAGTTCTTCCAGACTAGCTTTATTGAGGTTTACCTTCTTATCCTTACTTGTCGAAGAAGGCGTTCCAGAGGCAGTCTGCTGACTAGCTACTTCTTCCCCCTTACTCGGAACGTAGACCAGAGCCTCGTCGCTGACTTTCTGGGCTAAATTGAGCGATTTGCTATCTGCTTGCTCTGTCAAGCCACCTGCTTTCTGAACAGCATCATGGACCCGACTACCGACTGGCAAATCATAAATCCCTGGTGATTTGACAGCACCTTTGACATCCACTGTGATCTGATCTTGTTCCAGAGACTCTTCTTTTTCTTCCTTCTTCACTTCTTTTTCAGACGATGAATCCTTTGAAACAGCTGCAACTTCAGCCTGCAAGTTTGTTTCTTTCACAGATGTTTGTGAACTTGGCTTTAACAGGAAAAATCCTCCTAAGGCCAGACCCAAACCAGCACAGATGACAATGATTTTATACTCTTTGATTTTCTCGATAATTGCTTCCATATTTTCTCCTCTCTTAGATTATTCGTAAGAGGAAGAAAAAACAGCTGAAAAATCTTTTCAACTGCTTATTTATTTGCAAAATAGTCTTCCTTAGTCAAGACATAATAAACTCTTGTGATCATTCGACCTGGTTCTTTGTTATCCATTCTGGCATAGGGTTCTTCGTAGGAAAAACGCATACCTGATTTCTCCATGACCTTTCCTGATGCGGAATTGTCTTTATCGTGAAGAGCGCTCAACTTGTTCATTCCAATCTTCTCAAAAGCCAGCTCAATCACGGCACGATTGGCTTCTGTCGTCAATCCTTGATTCCAATACTTTTTATTGATAATGTAACCAATAGCTGCTTTTTTGAGAATTGGGTCAATCTTGTGCAAATCAATAGTTCCGATAAACTGGCCATTGCTTTTTAATTCAATCCCCCAACGTCCCAAGGGATTAGCCAAGTAAAACTGAGCAATGTTACTCTTAGTTTCTTCCAAGCTTTGATTTGTTGGAAAAGTGTAGCGTGTATTTTCTCTGTCTGAGGCATACTCAAACATAGCTTCCGCATCATCCAAGGTTACAGGTCGGAGCAATAAACGCTCCGTTTCTATAGATGGATACTGGGCAAATTTCACAAATATTGATTCCATCCTTTTCCCTCCATTAAATCTTGATTCTCACTAGTCTAGCATAAATAAATTTGGATGACAAGTTTTTCTTGATTTTTGAAGCGGTTTCATATACAATAAAACCATCACATTTTTGATTTATGAACTGAAATGTGACAACTAAAACAAGACCGTCAATTGAAAGGTAGGTTATCTCTATGTTAATCGGAATCCCAAAAGAAATTAAAAATAACGAAAACCGCGTTGCCCTAACTCCTGCTGGCGTCCATAGTTTAGTCAGCCGTGGACATCGTGTCCTCATCGAAACAAATGCTGGTCTCGGTTCAGGATTTACTGATGCAGACTATCAAAAGCAAGGAGCTGAGATTGTCGCTACTGCTGCTGAAGCCTGGGCTGCCGAGTTGGTCGTGAAAGTAAAAGAACCACTAGCTTCTGAATATGGTTATTTGCGCGACGATCTTCTTCTCTTCACCTACTTGCACATGGCCGCTGCTCCAGAATTAGCAGGTGCTATGCTAGCAGCCAAAACAACAGGAATTGCCTATGAAACTGTTCGTGACAATCAAGGACAACTACCACTCCTCGTTCCTATGAGTGAGGTTGCAGGTCGTATGGCTGTTCAAATCGGAGCTCACTTCCTTACTAAGCAAGCTGGTGGTTCTGGTGTTCTACTTGGTGGTGTACCAGGTGTGCCAAAAGGAAAAGTAACCATCATCGGTGGTGGTGTCGTCGGTACACATGCTGCCCGCATCGCACTCGGTCTTGGTGCTCAAGTAACTATTTTAGATATCAGCGCTAAGCGTCTCTCAGTTCTAGAAGAAGTCTTTGGAAACCAAATCCAAACTCTTATGTCTAATTCATTCAACATCGAAGCAAGTGTGAGAGATGCTGATGTGGTGATTGGTGCGGTTCTCATCCCTGGTGCCAAAGCACCAAAATTGGTGACAGATGAGATGGTCAAACAAATGCGTCCAGGCTCTGTCATCGTTGACGTTGCCGTTGACCAAGGTGGCGTTATCGAGACAGCTGACCGTGTGACAACGCACGATGAACCTGTTTATGAAAAATACGGTGTTCTCCACTATGCAGTTGCTAATATCCCTGGTGCGGTTGCCCGTACTTCAACCATTGCCCTAACCAATGTCACTCTTCCTTATATCGAAGCTCTGGCTGGCAAAGGATTCGCACAAGCAATTGCTGAAGATGAAGGCTTGCGTCAAGGTGTGACCACTTATAAAGGTTACTTGACCAGCCTCCCAGTTGCTCAAGGTCTCGATAAAGAGCACACGTCTATCGACGAACTTGTTTAAAGCTAGACACTCATTAAAAAAGAGCAGTTCAAATCTGAACTGCTCTTTTGCTATTCTGTTTCTTGGTTCTTTTCTTCAACCTTAACTGGAGCGGGTTCATAAGCTCGGATAATCTGAGCAACAACTGGATGGCGAACCACATCCTTGGCTGAAAAATGAACAAAGTCGATTTGGTGAATGTTCTTGAGCTTTTCTTGAGCATCAATCAAACCGGATTTAACATTACGTGGCAGGTCAATCTGGCTGATATCTCCATTGACAATCATCTTAGAATTGAAGCCTAAACGAGTCAAGAACATCTTCATCTGCATGATGGTCGTATTTTGTGCTTCATCGAGAATGACAAAGGCATCATCCAAGGTCCTCCCACGCATGTAGGCAAGGGGCGCTATTTCAATAATTTCACGCTCCATGAGACGGGTCGTCTGATCTTTGCCGAGAATCTGATACAAGGCATCATAAACTGGTCGAAGATAAGGATCGACCTTCTCCTTGAGATCACCTGGAAGAAATCCTAGACTCTCACCTGCTTCCACTGCTGGACGAGTAAGGATAATCCGCTTGACTTGCCCACGTTTAAGGGCAGTTACTGCCAAAGTCACTGCAAGAAAGGTCTTCCCTGTCCCTGCAGGTCCGATTCCAAAGGTCACATCATGCTGTTTGACACTGTCCACATAAAGTTTTTGACCCAAGGTTTTGACACGGATCGGTTTCCCTGTATTGTCTTTGATAATTTCTTCTTCGTAAAGGGCGACAAACTTGTCGATTTCATCGTTTTTGACCATGCTAATCGCAGTCACCACATCTGGCGTGCCAACGGTCATTCCTCGATTCACCAAGACCATCAAAGCCTGGATAACCTGACGGGCTTCCTCACAGGCAGACTCTTCTCCGATAACCTGGACAATTTCCGTACGGGCATGAATCACTACATCGAGCTCTTCTTCCATCAAACGAAGATGGCGCTCATTGGAACCAAAAAGATGGAACAAGTCATCTGGATGACTCAGTTGAATGTCTATTGAATGTTCCTTCAAATAAAGAACCTCTCTAATCCTTTTATTTCTTTTTATTATAGCAGAGGGATGGAGAAATTACTAGCCCAAACCCAGTGAATCATGCTAGTGTTCTAAGTATTCTTGCCAGATAGCGTCAAAGTCTCCTAGGTTAAAAGAGAAGCTGGCATGCTCCTCCAAAAAGCGACTCACCTCATCAAAATCATCAGTGTGTTTTGGAAAAGCTGACTCCTCAAAAGCGAGATCTGCCAAGATGGCTTTGGGGCTATTACTTTTAGGATTGCGCTCGGTCATGAGCCAAGTGTAAAATGATTTTCTCAATTCTTTCTCCTATCAAGATTTTTTTGATGACACTTTTCTGATTCTTGAAAATTACTGGACTTAGCCTCTGAAACGTAGTGGTTTATAAAATTTGTTTTAGCATCTGTATAGGCGTCTCGGTTGTGTTCAAATTTTTTCCACAAACTTAGTTTTAATTCCTGATACGCTTGGGCAATATCTGGATGCTGACAGAGATAATCTCTAAAATAAATCTCGTCATGATCTCCCGTCATTCGCAAATGTAAATGAAAAACTTTCTCAGAAAATCCCTGCTCTGTATAGCCTTTATTTAGCGAAATCCTGTTAGGACTTTCCGACATCACTAGCCAACCATTCTTCACTAATAAATCCCTAACTCTTGCTAAATCCTCTTTTCTACCTACTTCTAACAGAATATCAACGATATTTTTGGCCCAAATATTAGGGATAGCAGTGCTACCGATATGTTCTATTCTTTTAATAACATTTGCACCCAATATTTTTTTCAGACTTGTTTTTTCCGATTCATACCAGTCTTTCCACTCTGACTTGTGCTCTACTAGAAAAATCGGAAAAAGTTGCCAGAGTTCCTCTAAACTCATTTCTTCAAGTTTCTTTATCATGTCTATAAGGTTTAAATCAACTCTGTACCAAACTGGTCTTGCTTGATTTTGCCAGCCTTCATCAAGCCACCGAGTGCTTTCTTGAACTGACCTTTAGAAATGCCAAAGGTCGCCTTGATGTCCTCAGGAGAAGACTTATCATTTAAGGTCATGAAACCGCCATTGCTTTCCAAGTAGGTCAAAATCATCTGAGCATCATTTTCCAACATTTCAAAGGAACGTGGTTTGAGGGATAGGTTCAAGGTACGGTCCACTTCACGGAAACCGATGACACGCGCATCTAACACTTGCCCCAAACGAGGCTCTGCGTAGCGCTCGCTGGGATGGATGAAACCAAGCATGTTATTCTCTGGCAGATAGACAAAGGTCCCTGACAGCTTGAGGCGGTAAACAATGGCTGGCCAGTTTTGGTTCTGCATGTTGTTGTAGGCAGGACGAGCCAGACGTTGGAAGTCTTCCTGATAAGCCAAGAGTCCCCAGATTCGGTCTTTCTTGTCCACTTCAAGGCGGATGTAGAGTTTATCACCCTTCTTAGGCCAGAGTTCCTTGAGCTCAGGGAGGATATCGAGTGACACAACGATTTCCTTATCAGGTAGACCTGTATCGACAAAGACACCCAAGTCCTTTCGAACTTCTGTTACGGTTCCCCAACCAAATTGGTCCTGAGTCGCAGTAACTTCTTGAGTGGTCAAGCGGAGTTTTTGCTTCATATCCGTGTAGGCAAAACCTTTGACCGTATCCCCTACTGTATGTTGACCTTCTTCCTTGGCAAGAGCATAGGTCTGACCATCCTTTTGCACAAAGTAAAAACGGTCATTTTCATCGATGATGAGTCCAACGATAAAACTTGCAAGATTTGTATTCATATTTCCTTCTTTCGAATAAAACTCAGCCAGCAATGCCAACTGAGTTTTTCTGTTTATTTTTAGACTTCCAAGATTTCTTTTTCTTTATTGGCAGTCATATCGTCGATGTGTTTCACAGCGTCGTCTGTTACTTTTTGAATATCTTTTTCAAGAGTCTTCAATTCGTCTTCAGTGATTTCTTTTGCTTTTTCTTGTTTCTTAGCTTCGTCCATAGCATCACGACGGATATTGCGGACAGCCACTTTAGCATTTTCACCGACCTTCTTCACTTCTTTGGCAAGGTCACGACGAGTTTCTTCTGTAAGAGCTGGGATAACCAAGCGGATCACAGAACCGTCATTAGCTGGTGTGATACCAAGGTCAGAAGCGTTCAAGGCACGTTCGATGTCCTTCAATGAAGACTTGTCAAATGGTGTTACCAACAAGACACGCGCTTCTGGAATAGTAATAGAAGCGATTTGGTTAAGAGGAGTTTCGACTCCATAGTATTCTACGTGGATACGGTCTAGCAAGCTTGCGTTGGCACGACCGGCACGGATACCACCAAATTCACGAGCAAGTGATTGGTGAGACTGGGTCATTCTCTCTTTAGCTTTTTCAACAATTGCGTTAGCCATAATCTTTCTTATTCCTTTTCTTCGATATTATTTGAAACTGTTGTTCCGATATTTTCACCAAATACGACACGTTTGATGTTGCCTGGTTGGTTCATATTGAAGACAACCAAGTCAATGTCGTTGTCCATAGAGAGGGTTGAAGCAGTTGAGTCCATGATACGAAGACCTTTATTGATAACATCACGGTGGGTCAATTCTTCAAACTTAACGGCAGTCTTGTCTTTCTTAGGATCGGCATTGTAAACACCATCGACACCGTTTTTAGCCATAAGGATGGCATCCGCTTCGATTTCAGCTGCACGAAGGGCCGCTGTTGTATCTGTTGAGAAGTAAGGTGAACCAATTCCGGCACCAAAGATAACGATACGACCTTTTTCAAGGTGACGAAGGGCACGTCCACGGACATAAGGCTCTGCCACTTGTTGCATCGCAATGGCAGTTTGCACACGCGTATCGACACCAACTTGTTGCAATGAATCTGCCATCACAAGAGCATTCATAACGGTCCCAAGCATTCCTGTGTAATCTGCCTGAACGCGGTCCATACCTGCTTCTGCTGCAGGTTCCCCACGCCAGAGATTTCCTCCACCAATAACAAGGGCAATTTCGATACCTAAGCTATGAACTTCTTGAATCTCTTTTGCGATTGTTTGAACTGTCTGGATATCAATCCCTACGCCACGTTCACCGGCAAGGGCTTCACCTGATAACTTGATTAAAATACGTTTATACTTGGGATTCGCCATTTTTACTCTCCTTTTTTTATCCTACCTATTTTATCACAATTTCTAAGATTTTTATAGTATCATGGGCAATTCTTTCAAAAAAATTAGACCGTTAAAAATTCCTCTAAGTCGGTAAGAGCAAGCTCTGCAATTTTTTCATAACGAGCCTTCTTATCACGGATACGCTCACCTTCCAATTCCTTGATAATCCCAAAATTAACATTCATTGGTTGGAAATGCTTGCTGTCCGCATGAGTGATGTAATGAGCTAGACTTCCGATCGCTGTGGTCTCTGGGAAGATAGCTTCACTTTCACCCTTGAAGAGGCGAGCTGCGTTAATACCTGCAACCAAGCCTGAGGCTGCTGACTCAACATAGCCTTCCACACCCGTCATCTGACCAGCAAAGAAGAGGTTGGGCTGTTTCTTAGAACGATAGGTCTGCTCCAGAAGATTTGGTGAATCCATGTAAGAATTGCGGTGCATGACCCCATAACGAACAAACTCCGCATTTTCAAGACCTGGAATCATTTGGAAGACACGCTTTTGTTCTCCCCATTTGAGGTGGGTCTGGAAACCGACGATATTGTAGAGGCTACCAGCCGCATTATCCTGACGAAGCTGGACAACTGCATACGGTGTTTTGAACTCTCCATCGCGAGGTCCTGTATAGTCGTCTGGATACTCCAGACCGACTGGCTTCATAGGACCATAAAGCATGGTTTTAATGCCACGTTTGGCCATGACTTCGATAGGCATACATCCTTCAAAGTATTTTTCTTTTTCAAACGAATTCAGCGGTGCTTCTTCTGCATTGACCAATGCTTCATGGAAATCCATAAATTCTTGCTTAGTCATGGGAGCGTTGAGATAGGCCGCTTCTCCCTTATCATAACGAGATTTGAGATAGACCTTGCTCATATCGATAGTGTTGACATCGATAATAGGTGCTGCCGCGTCATAGAAATAGAAGCCATCGCCGTCATTAAGGGCATGAATCTTCTCAGCCAAGGCATCGCTAGTCAAAGGACCAGTAGCGACAACTGTGATAACATCTGTCGGCAATTCTGTAATTTCATCACGAATCACTTCAATCAAGGGGTGGTTGGCAACTTTTTCAGTCACCATTTGAGAGAAACCATCGCGGTCCACCGCAAGGGCACCGCCTGCAGGAACACGTGTAGCCTCTGCAGATTCCAAGATGACCGAACCCAAGCGGCGCATTTCTTCCTTGAGGAGACCGACAGCATTTGTCAGGGCATCGCCACGAAGAGAATTGGAACAAACTAACTCCGCAAAATTGTCTGTTTTGTGCTGAGGAGTTGATTTGACACCACGCATTTCATAAAGTTTAACTGGAATACCACGTTCTGCGATTTGGTAAGCTGCTTCAGACCCTGCCAAGCCAGCACCGATAACATTGATATAAGATTGAGACACGACACTAATACCTCTTTGGGTGGAACCTAAGTTCATATCAAAACAAGCTACTAGACTGTTTGACACCCACAAATCTTTCTAAATTTTCTTTTACTAGTATAACAAAAAAAGGGAAGATAGCAAACTTCCCTGTTTAGTCATTTTATTGATTTTCTTCCCATTCGTGGTAGGCAGCGTAAAGTTGGCTTTTATTCCACTGGTAGAGTTTCGCAACTTCCTTAATGGCTTGATTTTTCTTCATGCCTTGCTGGATACGAGCTTGGATTTCTGAAAACAAGTCCTCCTCGTCCTTTTCCTCCACATCCTGACTGGCACCTTCAACGATGAGAAGGCATTCGCCCTTGAGTGGCGTTTCAGCAATACTTTCTAGTAGCTCTGAAATCTTTCCTCGTTGGTATTCTTCATAGATTTTAGTCAATTCCCTGACCAAGACTACCGAGCGGTCACCGTAGACTTCTAGCATATTTTCTAACGTATCCGCTACACGATGAGGCGATTCGTAGAAAATCTGAGTTTCTGGGTAATCTTTTTTTAAGTCGAAAAATTGCTTTTGCTGGCCTGATTTTCTCGGTAAGAAACCATAAAAGATATGTGGCTGTGGTGCTAGGCCACTGGCAATCAAGGCAGAAATTCCAGCAGAAGCACCTGGAACGGTAACAACTGCGATTTCTTCCTCAATAGCTGCCTTGACCAAATCATGCCCAGGATCTGAGATACTAGGCAGACCCGCATCAGAGACCTGAGCGATACTTTGTCCCGCTTTCAGAAAACTAATCAAGTCAGGAATCTTTTCCTTGGCATTGTGCTCATGAAAACTAATCTGCTTGGTGGAGATGTCAAAATGCTTGAGCAAAAGACCTGTATTGCGCGTGTCCTCAGCAGCAATCCAGTCCACCTCTTTCAAGGTCTGAATAGCACGAAAGGTCATGTCATCTAGATTGCCAATCGGCGTTGCCACTAGGTAAAGCTTGCCATAGGGAGATTGTCCCTTAAAACTTTTTTGAATCTGCATGCTTACTCCCTATATAACAACTCATCACAGAACATACATTCCTCGTCCTGCTCGCGGCGCTGTCCATAAAAATCATTACATACGTGAAACCCATCTTTATAGATTCGGCGGACGCTTTCACGAACGTGCTTGGCCTTAACAGGTGTATCTGCTTCCACCTCGCCTAAGCGTTCGCGCAACTTACTATTTTCCAATCGAAGAGCTGTATTTTCCTCTACCAGGCTCTTGAGATTTTTCTTGATGGCTTCCACATCGGCCAAGGTCACCAATAACTGTTGGGAAAAATCGTCCAGTGCATCAAATAATTCTTTTTTGTCCATAAACCAGCCCTTTCCTTTCTTTATCCTTCATTGAGTTTATATTTCTTTCAAGACCAGATATTCCATGGCATTTTGAAAGCTAACATTGGCTTGCCACATTTTTCTGGCTTCTAGCAAATCTTGTAAAATCTGTCGAATCCTTGCTTGCAAGAGATCCTGCCCACAGAGCACTTCGAGGATTCGCAAGACCTGATCTTGTTTTTCCTTGTCATCTGCCAAGCTGGCTAATTTAGCAACTTGGAGATAACTTTCTTTTTTCCTGGCTAATAACCAGGTCAGTAGGCGTTCACTCTCATCGACCAAGGTCCAAAAACTTGCCTGATTTGCCAGTTTTTCTGCTTCAGCATGTGATTGACAAAACTGGGCTAAAAGAGTCGCTTTTTTCTTGACCAGACCTGCTTGTTCTAATTGATGGATGAGCTTTTCTTCTTGCTTATTAAAATGGAAAATCTGGGTCCGACTACGGATTGTTGGCAAGATTTTTTCCTCATCGCTGGTCAAGAAGAAAATGTAAACTTCACTCTGGGGTTCTTCGATGACCTTGAGCAGAGAATTAGCCGCGTTAGGATGCATTTTCTCCGCCTGCTCGATAATAAAAACCTGCTGCCGACTTTCAATCCCTGCTTGAGAAAACTGACCCACCAATTCCCGAATGCGTTCTGTCTTGATGACCTGATTGACCGGCTTAATTAAGGTAACATCGGGAAATTCTTCCATCTCAATCAGCTTGCAGTTTCGGCATTTCTCACATGGTAAAACGCCTACTTTATCCGTACAAAAGAGGCTCTTAGCCAAAAACTGCGCCATTTCCAAGCTTCCAAAGAAACCTGAAAAGAGATAGGCGTGATTGAGCTGGTCTTGTTCTAGGATACGGACAAAGCGGTCAAACTGGTCTGGCTGCCAAGCCTTTAGTTGATCTTGTTTCATTTAGCCAAGCCCATTCTGTCAAACAAGACAGCCTTGGTAGTTTCCACAACTTGCTCCAAAGGAAGACTCGCATCAATCTTGACAATGCGATTTCCTTCTTTGTCCAGAAGAGAAAGGTAACCTTGACGAACTTTCTTGTGCAAGTCTAAGCCTTCCAAGTCCAAACGATTGACCTCGCGGTCACTATTGGCAGCAATGCGAGCCAGCCCTTCTTCTACCTCAATGTCAAAATAGAGGGTCAAATCGGGTTTAAGGCCATCTGTCGCAAAGTGATTGAGCCAATCAATGGCATCAATATCCAAGCCACGGCCAAATCCCTGATAAGCAACAGAACTATCAATGAAGCGGTCCATAATGACCAACTTGCCAGCTTTAAGTGCTGGAAGAACTTTTTCCACCAAGTGCTGTCTACGACTGGCGATATAGAGGAGGAGTTCCGTTTTAGGATCCATCTGCGTATGACTTGGATCCAAAATCACTTCCCGAATCTTCTCTCCAATCAAGACTCCACCTGGCTCACGGGTCGTCAGTACCTCTACTCCTTTTTCCTCTAAAATTGGGAGTAGAGCCTCTAAAACACTGGTCTTTCCTGCTCCCTCTGGTCCCTCAAGAGAGACTAAAAATCCTTTTGACATGTCTAACTCATTTCTTTTTTACTACTTCTATTCTATCAAAAAAATAGGGCTTTGTGACAATCTTTTTGTGTCTTCTCCATTCAATCGACCATAAAAGAGGCTGGGAGTCATCCAACCTCTTATTTACCTAGTTCTTGTGTTCGTTTGTAGGCTTGCTGAACTGCGTACATGACTGTACCTCTAAAGGCATGTTCTTCCAGACTCGCTACACCCGCGATAGTCGAACCTCCTGGGCTGCAAACTTGGTCTTTCAAAACTCCAGGATGTTGCTGGCTTTCCAGAACCATTTGCCCAGCGCCGACTACTGTTTGGGCTGCCATTTTCAAGGCCGTTTCTCGGGGCAATCCTGTCTGAACACCCGCATCTGCTAAAGCCTCAATAAAAAGGTAGACAAAGGCTGGTCCACAACCTGCAAGACCTGTCGCAGCATCGATTAAGCCGTCCCCAAGTTCAACCAAGAGACCCGCATTGGATAAAAGCTGACAAAAGAGTTCCCTGTCCTCAGCACGACAGTTTGCTGATAAAGCGTAACTAATCACTCCTTGTCCGATAGCCACTGGAGTATTGGGCATGATGCGAATGATTCGGTGATGAGTCGGCAGAAATTTGGACAGTTTTTCCAAAGTCAATCCAGCTGCCATGGAAATCAAAAGAAGACTTTCTCGTTTTTCAAGGATGGTCTGATATTGAGAAAGCAAGTCTGAGAACTGAGCAGGCTTAACTCCTAGAAAAATCACATCTGCTTCTGCAAAAATTTCTTCATTGCTGGAAGCCTGACCACCAAAGTTGGCGATGAAAGCATCTACTTTCGCTTGACTACGATTGGCAAGGAGAATCTGAGCACCCGTCTTGGCCTGCAAGACAGCCTTGGCCAAACTAGCACCCATATTCCCCAAACCGATAAATCCAATCTTCATCTCTTACTCCCTTATCTGTCCATCACCAGTAACCACATACTTGTAGCTGGTCAGCTCTTTCAAGCCCATAGGCCCACGCGCGTGCAGTTTCTGAGTAGAAATCCCCATTTCACAACCAAGACCAAATTGCCCACCATCTGTGAAACGCGTTGAGGCATTGACATAAACCGCGGCAGAGTCCACTTGATCTGTAAAGTAAGTTGCAGCTTCAGCATTTTCCGTCACAATCGCATCCGAATGATGGGTGCTGTGGGCTTCAATATGCGCAATCGCTTCTTCTAAACTACTCACAATCTTAACTGCTAGGACATAGTCTAAAAACTCGGTATCAAAGTCTTGTGCCTCAGCTGCTCGACCTGAAACAAACTGACTTGCTTTGCTATCCAAACGAAATTGAATTGGTTCCAGTCCAGCTTCTTTCCGACTTGTAACCAGCACTTTCTCCAAGCGAGGAAGAAAACGTGCTGCCTTGTCTTTATGAACTAGCAAGACCTCCATGGCATTGCAGACAGAAGGACGACTGGTTTTAGCATTGTTGATGATAGACAGAGCCTTGTCTTCATCGGCATCCTTATCCACATAGACATGGACAATTCCAGTTCCTGTCTCGATAACGGGTACAATGGCATTTTCAACCACTGCATTAATCAAGCCAGCCCCTCCACGAGGAATGAGGAGGTCTAGATAGCCCTTGGCCTTCATCATAGCATAGCTACTTTCTCGGCTGGTGTCTTCCACCAGTTGAATCACATTTGGATGAATGGTCGTTTTCTCCAAACCCTTCTTCAAGGCTGTGACAATAGCATGGGCAGTTTGATAGGCATCCTTGCCACTACGAAGAACAACCGCATTTCCACTCTTGAGAGCCAAAGCAGCTGCATCAGACGTCACATTTGGACGGCTTTCATAGATAATACCAATAACTCCCATAGCCACACGCTTCTTAGTAATAACCAAACCATTTTCAAGCTGACTTGTTTCTAGGACTTCACCAATAGGATCTGGTAAAGCAACCACTTCACGAATCCCTCTTGCCATCGCTTCTATACGTCCCGCATCCAAATAAAGACGGTCTAGCATGACATCTGAGATTTTCCCCTTGGCCGCTGCCATATCGAGGGAATTGGCCTCTAGAATCCCCTCAGTAGCTGCCAATAACTGATCAGCCATGGCTAGCAAGGCTTGGTTTTTCACTACTTCACTAGCAGTATTGATTGATTTCTTAACAGCCTGTACCTGTTCAAATTGTTCTTGTGTACTTACCATCGTTCACCTCTAAAATTCTGTAAAGAGCAGCTGGATTTCAGGAGTGATGGAAATCCAGTCATCACGGTGAATCAAGACTCCCTTAGCTTTTTGAGAACGGAGCATATCTTCTAGGGCTGAGACGCCAAATTGGACACGTCCCTTTCCAAGAGATTGACCTGTTTCTTTATCTGCTACTGTGACAATGTCGTGGTAAGAGAAGTTTCCTTCCACTTCTACTACGCCTGATAAAAGGAGACTTTTCCCGTTTTTTGAAAGTGCCTCTGCAGCTCCACCATCTACCCAAATCGTTCCCTGACTTTGAGCATAGAAGGCCAGCCATTGTTTCTGGGTACGAAGTCCCTTCTCTTGCGCAACGAAGAAGGAACCATCCCTAGTTTCTTCAGCTGCCTCAATCAAGGCATCTGATTTCAAGGAGGAGCAAATATAGACTGGCACACCTGACTCCGTCGCAATAGTTGCAGCTTTGATTTTTGTCAGCATACCCCCAGTACCGTTTGACGAACCTGCCCCACCAGCCATATCAATAATCTCACGATTGATAGTCTCGATTTTCTCCAAACGTTTGGCTGTTGGATCTGAGTTGGGATTGCCAGTATAGAGACCGTCCACATCGGTCAAGAGAACTAAAAGGTCTGCTTGAACCATCGCCGCTACCTGGGCACTCAGAGTGTCATTGTCCCCCACCTTGAGCTCATCAATAACGACACTGTCATTCTCGTTGATGATAGGAATGGCACCACGATGAAGCAATACAGACAAGGCCTGGTGGGCGTTCTTATAGCGACGTTTATCTACAAAATCATCCTGTGTCAGCAAGATTTGTGCAGAAACGATCTGGCGCATGAGGAGGTTGGTTGTATATTCCTCCAACAAAAGTCCCTGACCAACTGCAGCCGAAGCTTGTTTATCTGCAATCTTGGTCGGACGTTTTTTAAAACCCAAAGCTCCAAATCCAGCGGCAACTGCCCCAGATGACACTAAAATCAACTCATGTCCAGCCTCATGCAGCATAGCTAATTGTTGGGTAATTGCCTTTACTTTACTTCTTGATAAACTCCCGTCTTCATTTGTCAAGGAAGATGTCCCTACCTTAAAGACGATTCGTTTGTACTTCATATTCTCACTCCGATTCTTCATATTTATCCATTATAACATGAATGCTTTAAAATGGAAAAGACTTGAAATAAAAAAGGTTGAGACAAGGCATCTCAACTCTTTTATCTATTCTCATTTTTACGCAATCTTTCCAGCGTTTCTTTAAAAATCTCTGGAATATCTGCTGTGAACTCCAAGGTTTCACCTGTTCTCGGATGGGTAAATCCTAGAGTCTTAGCATGGAGAAATTGTCCATGTCCTTTCAAGGTTTTGCGTGGACCATAGACCTCATCACCAGCGACTGGATGACCGATATAAGCCATGTGAACACGGATTTGGTGGGTACGTCCTGTTTCCAGTTGCAACTCCACTAAGCTATAATCACCAAAACGTTCTAAGACTTGAAAACGCGTCACTGCAGGCTTTCCTTTAGCAGTCACAGCCTGTTTCTTACGGTCTTTTTCACTCCGACCAATCGGCGCTTCAATCACACCACGATCATTAGGAAGATTGCCGTGAACAATCGCCCAGTATTTGCGGAGAGACTTCTTATCCTTGAGTTCTTGAGCAAGTGCCAAGTGGGCCTCATCATTTTTTGCAATCATAAGCAGACCAGACGTGTCCTTGTCAATGCGGTGAACGATACCCGGTCGGAGAACCCCATTGATACCTGACAAGTCTTTGATATGGTACATGAGGGCATTGACCAAGGTTCCACTGGTATGACCGGCGCTGGGATGAACTACCATCCCTTGAGGTTTGTTAACAACGGCTACATCCTCATCTTGGTAGATGATATCTAGCGGAATATCTTCAGCCACATACTCTAAAACCTCTGGTTCTGGCACATGGTAGGTGACGATATCCCCCTCTTGGACAGTGTATTTTGCTTTCTTGGCTTGCCCATTGACCAAAACTTGTCCAGCCTTGATTTGTTCATTAGCGAGACTGCGTGACAATTCTGTCAAGTCCGACAGAGTCTTGTCTAGGCGTTGCCCACCAGTATCAATTTTTATTTCCATTTATTTCCTCTTTAAGCATTGCAATCAATAAAACAATGACACCAACTGTCAAATAGCTATCAGCAACATTGAAAATCGCAAAGTTGATAAAGTCTAGGTGGAACATATCCACCACAAAACCCTGACTCATTCTGTCAATAAAGTTGCCAAGACCTCCCGCGATAATTAGAGTCAGTCCAAAAACCATCCAGAGAGAATCCTCCATGTGCTTATGTAGATACCATATGGCACCTGCCATGACAACCAAGGTAATGATAGCAAAAAACCACTGCTGGTCTTGTAACATAGAGAAGGCTGCTCCTCTATTTTGTAGATAGGTCAAGCTAACGAGATTGGGTATCCACGAACGCACTTCACCCAGTGGAATCTGCTGGACAACATAGGCTTTAACCCACTGATCCAGCCCAATCAAAAGCAGTATAATGACTGCCACTATTCCTCTTTTTTTCATGATTTCCTCTTTTGATCAAAATATTCTTGCATGACTTCTACGAAAAGAGTCCCAGCTTGACTAAGCTCCACTTCTTCCCGTTTGACATAGACCATGTGGTTATCTAGATTATCCTTGAGACGAATGACTGTAATCCCATTAACACTGTCACTATCTAAAAATCCAGATCCAGTCGCATAAGCATCCGTCCGCTCCAAAATACCATTCAAAGTAGCACGGTCGGTCACATTGAACATCTGCGAGCTCGCGCTAGTGTCGACAAAGTTCTCTGAATAGTATAGATACTCATCCTTTTCCTGAGTAAAACGAACCGTTGGTAAATCCGCTAAATCCTCCATGACCAATTCCTCTTTCTGTGCTAAAGGATGCCCTTCACGAAGATAAATGTGAGTCTGGAAAGGAATTAGTTCAATAACTTCTAAACCAAGCTTTTCAACCCGTTGCATGATGCCCTTTTTATTTTGGTTGTTGAGGTAGATAATCCCAATCTCACTATGTCCTTGAGCAACTTCGTCTAAAATTTGAACTGTGGTAGACTCAAAAATACGAAAGTTCTTATAATCAGGATAACGTTCTGAAAAGGCCGTAATGGTTGGTGGCAAGAAGTCATAGTGCTGACTGGCAATGGAAAATTCATCCTTTTCTTCCTCAGGATTGGCATACTGATTTTGAAAAACATCAAATCCTTTAACCAATTCTTGCGCTTTTTCATAGAATTCCATACCACGACGGGTCAAGAAAGTCCCTGAGCTCGTCCGACGGAAAATCTTAAAGCCCAACTCTTTTTCCAAATCACGAACAGAAATAGACAGACTCGGCTGACTAACATACATCTTTTCAGCAGCTTCACGGAAAGTACCACTATTGGCAATAGCCACAACATAGCGTAATTGTTGAATGTTCATCTTTTACCCCCAACTTCTCTATCTGTTCATTATACCATATTTCAGAACTTTTCCAAAAAGGAAAAGATATCCATCACAAACTCAAAGCTAACTACTCTCTATTAAATTAAATATAGATATCAAAACAAAAAATAGGCTCTCCGAAAATTCGGAAAGCCTGATTTTATGCTAGTTCTAGCTTCCTCGCCTTAAAATATCAAGGCTCGGGATAAAAAGGTTCACTGGACCTTTTTATTTTGCGATTGGGTAAACAGAAACCTGCTTTTTATCGCGACCTTTACGTTCAAAGCGTACTACGCCTTCAACTTTAGCGAACAAAGTATCGTCTCCACCACGTCCAACGTTTACACCTGGATAGATGTGTGTACCACGTTGACGGTAAAGGATTGATCCACCTGTTACAGTTTGTCCGTCAGCTGCTTTAGCTCCAAGACGTTTCGCTTGTGAATCACGTCCGTTTGATGTAGAACCTCCACCTTTTTTGTGGGCGAAAAGTTGCAAGTTGTTAAGAGTCATTTTTAACATAATGTTTTCCTCCGTGTTAGTTTTCTGTGATAACTCTGGTTTGGACGAACTCAGATGAGTTCTCCGATAAGTTTGCCATACCTAAGAAAAATGATTCGAAGAATAACTGGGTCATTTCTCTCTGGTGTGAAGGAAGATCCGCTGGTATATCAACCTTTAGATAGCCACCTTCATCTTCGTTTAATTCTAAGATTGGTTCATAGCCTGCAAATTTCTCAATGGAATTGACAAAGTTAATGGCAAGCGTAGAAACCGATGCACACACGACATCTAAGCCGTATTCGCCACTTTCGGCGTGTCCAGTAATTTCCGCACTCCTCAGCTCGCCATCTTCGGCTCTCTCAAAGACTGCTTGTATCATGTGTTCTCCTTAAAATTAAGCGTTGATCGCGTTGATGACAACTTTTGTATATGGTTGACGGTGACCTTGTTTACGGTGGCTACCTTTTTTAGGTTTGTACTTGTAAGTAACAACTTTCTTTTGTTTTCCTTGTTTTTCAACAGTTCCAACTACAGTAGCTCCAGCAACAAGTGGAGTTCCGACAACAGTGTTTTCACCACCAACAAGAACAACTTCGTTAAAAGTAACTTCTTGACCAGCTTCAACGTTCAATTTTTCAACGTAGATTGCTTGACCAACTTCAACTTTAACTTGTTTTCCGCCAGTTTTGATAATTGCGTATGTGCTCATTATGCACCTCCTATGATTTTTAGGGTTTCCCCGTATTTTTGTGAAGACTCGCCTAGCATCGTGGGACGAACCACTTAAAAGAAGAGCTCTAAGTATAACAAAGTTTAAATTTTGTATACGACGAGCAACGATGTTCGTGCGGTTGCACAGGACTGTGCATAGTCAACTCTTCAAGTATAGCATATCTTCTTTTTTCTTACAAGCGAAATCAATCAAATTTAAGCTTTTTCTTTCCCTTTTTTTCTCCAAGAAGCAAAAAGCATACTGAAGTAAAAGATACTCATCATAAGAGGAACACCTAGAATTGTCTTCTCCTGATAATAAATCGTCAAATAAGCTGAAAAAACAACTCCGAAGACAAAACTGCTAAGCAAGCTAACAAAAATCAAGCCCTCTCGTAGGAAAGGCGTATGCTTGGTCCGGAAATAATCTCCAAAAGCCAACATGGTACGTTTAATATTCCCTGTCATAAAAGCATTATTATAGGCAATACCTGACACTTCTCCAAAAGCAGTTGTCACCAGACCCATACAAAAGGCCAAGGGCGGTACGAGATAGATATTATCAACCGTTTGCGGCACAAAGCCTATAATTAGGGACAGGGCTGCAAGAGGAATCAAGGACAAAATCGGCTTTTTAACAATTCGTAGTTTTTCCTTATACAATGTCAGAAAAAAGACACCCATCATAAAGAAAAGCAAGGTCATTACTTTAGCACTAGCATCCGATACATTTTGTTGAATGAGTCCTACAGAAAGAAAAACGACATTCCCAGTCTGTCCAGCGACAAGGGTATTCCCTCGCACGATAAAAGTATAAGCATCGACATATCCTGCACAAAAAGTCAAAAAAAGCGCTAGTCTCTTAGACTGACGTGATATTTTTCTTATTGGTAATAATCTCATTTTCTCCCCCTTCTCATTTCATCTACTTATCTAAATATTGTACCACTTTCTCCAAGAAATTCGTAGCCCATTTGAAAATTTTTACCATCTGTTGGATAGTCCTTCTTTTCTATGTTATAATGAAGGAAGGATTTGAAGTCGGAAAAGGAGTATTTATGCTTAAATTAGGTGTCATCGGAACAGGGGCTATCAGCCATCATTTCATAGAAGCAGCCCATGCTAGCGGAGAATACCAGCTGGTTGCAGTCTATTCTAGAAAACTAGAAACTGCCGCAACCTTTGCTTCTCGCTATGAAAATATCCAACTCTTTGATCAATTAGAAGACTTCTTTAAGTCTTCCTTTGATGTAGTCTATATCGCCAGTCCAAACTCCTTGCATTTTGTTCAAGCCAAGGCTGCCTTGTCTGCTGGTAAGCACGTCATTCTTGAAAAGCCAGCTGTCACTCAGCCACAAGAGTGGCTGGATTTGAGACAGACAGCTGAGAAAAATCACTGTTTTATCTTTGAAGCGGCTCGTAATTACCACGAGGAAGCTTTTACTACTATCAAAAACTTTTTAGCAGACAAGCAAGTGTTGGGAGCTGATTTTAACTATGCCAAGTATTCATCCAAGATGCCTGACTTATTGGCTGGACAGACGCCAAATGTCTTTTCAGATCGTTTTGCTGGTGGAGCCCTTTTGGATTTGGGGATTTATCCTCTCTACGCTGCCGTTCTCCTCTTTGGAAAAGCTCAAGACGCGACTTATCAAGCTCAACAGCTTGACAATAGCATTGACCTAAATGGAGACGGTATCCTCTTCTACCCTGACTTTCAAGTTCATATCAAAGCTGGGAAAAACATCACTTCCAATCTTCCCTGTGAGATTTACACAGCAGATGGAACCTTGACCCTCAACACGATTGAGCATATCCGCTCAGCTATTTTTACCGACCACCAAGGAAATCAAGTCCAGCTCCCTATCCAACAGGCTCCTCATACGATGACTGAGGAAGCAGCTACATTTTCACAGATGATCCAGCAACCAGACCAGACACTTTACCAGAACTGGCTGGATGATGCAGGCTCTGTTCATGATTTACTCTATACCATGCGCCAGACTGCTGGCATTAGATTTGAGGCAGAAAAATGAAAACCAAACTACCGACTGAATGGCAAGAACTGAGCGACCAGCTCGGTTTCCAAGAATTTACCCCCATTCAAACTCAACTATTTGAGCCCATTCTTGCAGGAGAAAACCTCTTAGGAGTAAGCCCAACAGGAACTGGTAAGACCCTCGCTTACCTCTTACCAAGTCTTCTCAGACTGAAAAAGAAAAAAGCCCAACAACTCTTGATCCTAGCACCAAATACGGAACTTGCTGGACAGATTTTTGATGTATGTAAAACGTGGTCAGAGGCTATCGGCTTAACTGCTCAGCTCTTCTTATCAGGTTCGAGTCAGAAACGCCAGATTGAACGCCTTAAAAAAGGACCAGAAATTCTGATTGGGACCCCTGGCCGTATCTTTGAGTTGATTAAATTGAAAAAAATCAAGATGATGAATGTGGAAACCATCATTCTGGATGAATTTGACCAGTTGCTTGATGATTCTCAGATTCACTTTATTGAGAAAATCACTCACTACGCACCTCGTGACCACCAACTCATCTACATGAGTGCGACGACCAAGTTTGACCAAGAAAAGATTGCACCAAACACGCGCACCATTGATCTTTCTGACCAAAAGTTGGACAACATCCAACATTTCTACATGCAGGTGGACCAACGCCATCGTGTGGATATGCTACGAAAGCTGGCTCATGTTGAGGATTTCCGTGGTCTGGTCTTCTTTAATAGTTTGTCAGACCTTGGAAGCGCAGAGGAAAAACTACAGTATCGGGATATCTTAGCTGTTTCCCTCGCTAGCGATGTCAATGTCAAGTTTAGAAAAGTTATCTTGGAAAAGTTTAAAGACAAGCAACTAACCCTGCTCCTTGCAACTGACCTTCTGGCACGTGGGATTGATATTGATAGTCTAGAATGTGTCGTAAACTTTGATATTCCTAGAGATATCGAAACTTACACTCACCGTGCTGGCCGTACAGGTCGCATGGGTAAAGAAGGTTATGTTATTACTCTCGTCACCCATCCTGAAGAACTTAAAAAACTCAAGAAATTCGCAAATGTGCGTGAAATTGTCCTAAAAAATCAAGAACTCTATATCAAATAAGGTTGGCATTCGCCAACCTTTTTCTTATCCCCAAGTAATTTCTAATTGATAGCTGGCAAAAGGATGTCCCTCTTGATTTTGCAGTTGATAGGCTAGCTCAATCTTTTGCCCATCCAGTTTGTAGTGATTCGTTTGAATGATAAACTCCTGCATCCCCATTGGAGTCGGAATATAAGCTAAACTATCACTATCCTTGAGAAAACGCATAATGGTCTTCGGATTGGAAAAACGGGTCATCACTAGTTCTTCTTCATGAAATTTGAGAACCACTTTTTCTTTTTCCTCATTATAAAAAAGCAGATAGCTATAATCCCCTTTTTCACGCACTTCAACGTCATAAAGCTGATCAATCACTTCCAACTGCTCATCAAACTGAATCGTATTTCGCATCCGAATCTTCACATCAAATCCTCTTTCTTGTCTCTTGTCCTACTATTTTACCAAAAAGAGAAGGATTTTGCTATAATGGTCATATGAACGAAAAAGTATTCCGTGACCCAATTCACAACTATATCCATGTAAATAATCAGGTCATCTATGACTTGATCAATACAAAAGAATTTCAACGTCTGCGCCGTATCAAACAGCTAGGGACTTCCAGCTATACTTTCCATGGTGGGGAGCACAGTCGCTTTTCCCACTGTTTGGGGGTCTATGAGATTGCACGACGCATCACAGAGATTTTTGAAGAAAAATATCCTGAAGAATGGGATCCTGCTGAGTCTCTCTTGACCATGACCGCTGCGCTCCTTCATGACCTTGGGCATGGTGCCTACTCTCATACTTTTGAACATCTCTTTGATACAGATCATGAGGCCATTACTCAGGAAATCATCCAAAGTCCTGAGACAGAGATTCATCAAGTCCTGTTACAAGTAGCACCCGATTTTCCGGAAAAGGTAGCCAGTGTCATTGACCATACCTATCCTAACAAGCAGGTCGTACAGCTCATTTCCAGTCAGATTGATGCGGACCGTATGGACTATCTCTTGCGCGACTCCTATTTTACAGGAGCATCATATGGGGAATTTGACCTGACTCGCATTCTCCGAGTCATTCGTCCAGTCGAAAATGGCATCGCCTTTCAGCGCAATGGCATGCATGCCATCGAAGACTACGTCCTCAGTCGCTACCAGATGTATATGCAGGTTTATTTCCACCCAGCAACACGCGCCATGGAAGTTCTCCTACAAAATCTCCTCAAACGCGCCAAGGAACTCTATCCTGAAGACAAGGACTTCTTTGCACGAACTTCTCCACATCTCCTACCTTTCTTTGAAAAAAATGTGACCTTGTCTGACTATCTAGCACTTGATGATGGCGTGATGAATACCTACTTCCAGCTCTGGATGACCAGTCCTGACAAGATTCTCGCAGACTTGTCGCAACGCTTTGTCAACCGCAAGGTCTTTAAATCCATTACTTTTTCAGAAAAAGACCAAGACCAACTCGCAACCATGAGACAACTGGTTGAAGAAATCGGTTTTGATCCAGACTACTATACTGCTATTCATAAGAATTTTGACCTTCCTTATGATATCTATCGTCCTGAATCTGAAAACCCGCGGACACAGATTGAGATTTTACAAAAAAATGGTGAATTGGCAGAACTCTCTAGCCTGTCCCCTATCGTCCAATCACTTGCTGGCAGTCGCCATGGAGACAATCGTTTCTATTTTCCTAAAGAAATGTTGGACCAAAACAGTATCTTCGCAAGCATTACCCAGCAATTTTTACACTTGATTGAGAACGATCATTTTACCCCAAATAAGAACGAATAGAGGAAATTTATGAGTATTAAACTAATCGCCGTCGATATCGATGGTACCCTAGTCAACAGTCAAAAGGAGATCACTCCTGAAGTCTTTTCTGCCATCCAAGACGCCAAACAAGCTGGCGTCAAGGTCGTCATTGCGACGGGTCGTCCCATCGCAGGTGTTGCCAAACTTCTGGACGACTTGCAGTTAAGAGACGAGGGTGACTATGTTGTAACCTTCAACGGTTCCCTTGTCCAAGAAACTGCTACTGGCCATGAGATTATCAGCGAATCCTTGACCTATGAGGATTATCTGGATATGGAATTCCTCAGTCGCAAGCTCGGTGTTCACATGCACGCTATTACCAAGGACGGTATCTATACTGCCAATCGCAATATCGGAAAATACACAGTTCACGAATCAACCCTCGTCAGCATGCCTATTTTCTACCGCACTCCAGAAGAAATGGCTGGCAAGGAAATCGTCAAGTGTATGTTTATCGATGAACCAGAAATTCTCGATGCTGCGATTGAAAAGATCCCAGCAGAATTTTACGAACGCTACTCTATCAACAAATCTGCTCCTTTCTACCTCGAACTCCTTAAAAAGAATGTAGACAAGGGTTCAGCCATCACTCACCTAGCTGAAAAACTCGGATTGACCAAAGATGAAACCATGGCGATCGGCGACGAAGAAAATGACCGTGCCATGCTCGAAGTCGTTGGAAATCCCGTTGTCATGGAAAATGGAAATCCAGAACTCAAAAAAATCGCCAAATACATTACCAAAACAAATGATGAATCTGGCGTTGCCCATGCTATTCGTACCTGGGTATTGTAAAATACTTAAGGATAGAAAATAAACGACACCCCAAAAGTAGAGATGAGACTCTAACTTCTGGGGTGTTCTTTTTGAATTTTCGCCAAATCATCTATTCAAATCATCTAAGTAATCCTAGTCTATCTAGTTCTTTTAGGGCAGATTCTCTTGATGGGTATGGATTTTTTTTGATGAAAATTTTTACTGTTTCGACGTGATGATAAAGATCCATGCTAATCTCTTTTAAATTATCAATAAAGACATCAAGTAGTTCCGGTTCAATGTTTTCCAAGGGAGAAGGAAGCTCCTTCTTATTTTCAAACTCAAAAGCTTCTTTAGCAGTCACACCTATTGCATAACTAATGTTGTCCCACAAGAGACCATTCGCTTCATTTTCATCTAATTGCATGTAGATAAATATTCCACTGAAGTCTGTCCCATCATCTAAAAGGCGATAAAGTTCCTCTCCCCTTTTATCTCTATTCTCCAAAAAACTCCAACATGCATCCAAGGCAGTTCGAATTTGAGAATTGTATCGTGTTTTCATACGGTTTACAATTGCTTCAGCAAAAATCAACATAAAATAACTCGTAAGCATATCCTCTCCTGATCTATACTTGAACGAATAGCCTATTCGTTCTCATCAGATAAAAATAGTGGTCCAAAGTAGTTTTTAACGAGCTCATCCTTTAAATATCCATCTATTTCTGGCCCAGATATTTGTGAAATAAGTTCCCTATTTTCAGCTAGGATTTGTTTGTAATTTAAAGAAAGAACCTCAAGTATGTCCTCGTCGACACTTTCTATCGTTTGTGGCAGGTAGACTTCCCCCGAAGCCATATAAGAATAATGACAAACTAAGACAAAGAAATTAGCGATACAGTTCCATACTAGTGGATTGGTTTTCTTATCTAGCATCTGAAATGTCAAGATATCCTGCTCATCCATATTTTCCAATCGATTGTATAAATCATCTGGACAAAACCCACTCTCTTTATCAAGCTCCTGTTTTGAAAGTTTTAAGGAGTCAAAGACAAATTCCTTATATTCTTTCTCACTGATAAAATCTACAAGACCGTATATCAACTCCTGTAGAAAGAGCAACAAATTTTTATTATCTTTCATTGATTTTCCTTTTATTACTAAAAATTATCTTGGGAATGTATGATTCACTGGAAAAGGTGACAATCACTCTTCCTCCTCAAACATCAGAGCATCTAATTCTTCTCTTTCAGCCGCAATCTCTTCGAAGGTAGAAATAATATTATTTAAAAATTCTAAGGTGATAATACCAGTCGAATCTCTCATCGTAACCATAGTCCCAATAGCACTCAACTCATGGATGAGTGCTCTAACCTTTTTCAATTCATCCAAATCTAACATGTCTACTTCTATTACCGTGTCATGATCTTCTATTCTGGATTGAATTAAAGAGAAAGGCAAGGATGAATAATTTCTTAACAACTTATAGGTTCCTGACTTGTCACCTATAGAATCTATACAAATAGCTAGCATCATTTTTACTCCTTTATACTTGAAAACATCAGTATCCCATGTCTACAAGGAAAAGATATAAGCTTGAATCTCCTCTATCATGCATCGATTTGTCGTTCTTACTCTTATGGCTTGAAGCCATAAAGATAAAGCAAGCATAATAGCTTGCTTGAAAGTTAAGGAATTAAAAATTGATTTTCATAATCTTTTGGGAGTTCATAAGATATTTCTCCATTACTATTACCAAATCGACTTTGATTAAAAATTGGAAATAGCTTGGAGTCGTACACAGTTTTTATAACAAAACGTTCTCTTTCAAAACTAATAGTTGCAGCTACTGAGGGATCCTTAAAAACTGATTGTTCCCCTTGGGAATGCAAGCGAACGTTTATAGTAGCTACTTCTTCAGGATATTTCTCAAATCTAACATCAAAACTAATGTCGCTACCTGTCGAAGGAATGTACATTTGATATTCACTTACACTGATACTTTGAATCTTTCCTAATTTCTGTTCCAATTCTGGGTCGTTTCTATACAGGTCTGTTTGGATAGCTAGTTTGAAATTTTCCTCATGTTCTTGTAGCCATCTGTTAAGATTACGAATCATAATTTCTTTTTCAACTTGCCTGGAGGCATCCTTGCTCTTGCGATCAAGTTTATTCATAGTTTCAGTCAATTTATCTTGCTCTCGCTTCCAATCCCACGAGGGGTCACTTGATACCTCTACTACTGATAAGTACCATCTCCTCATAGTTTCAGGAGATTTATAAGGATTGGGTTTTATAAATGTAAAAGGACCTATACCAGCATCAGGAAAGTATAATTCTACTTTCATTGACTGCTTGCGATTATTATTAGCATAGGCTGTAAAGGAAATATGATAATTTCCACCTACATCTCCACCATTATCAAAGCCTCCCCTCGCAGAACCTGGTAAAAGCGTCACTGACTTTATATATTGCCCTTGACTGTCTATGTCTGCAATAATTTCGCTTTTGATAGAATCCGCATGATCATGAATAAACTTACCAGTGTTCCCAATCGGTATCCTAATTAACAAATATGACAAACCAATAATAATAAAGGGAACGGAAATTGCAAGGAATATCCACTTGTTCGATTTTAACATAATATCTCCTGATGCTCATTAAAAATCAGTTATAAAACAGCTTTTATAGTGCTTTACCTTTCAACCCGACGGTTCCTTTTTTCAATTTCATTCATTGATTATCCTCCCGTTGTTTAAATATAGTTAAATCTATTTGAACAGCCTCATCCCTAGATTCCATTAGTATTGAAATTCCATAGATTGTTCCACTAGAGTACCTTACTCTGATTCTACAGGTTGTATCCTCTGGCATATCGTACTTATTTTTAAGATATTTATAGAGGTCAGAATGATTTTCTGGTTCATAGATAATATCACGAAGCTCTGTTTCTGCACTCTTAAAGGTTTCTTTTATATTCAAGGAAGCGAAATAATCTCTTTGTACTACCAAATTAAGAATTTCTTCATCATATAAAGGAGTTACCTCCGACCCATAATTTAACTTCCCATTAGAGTAAGTAACAGGAACTGTTTCTTTATTATCCCCAATTTTTATTGTATAGTCACCCTTAATGTCAGATTGGCTAGTATCTAAGAATACTTTATAATCCTTTACTACGTTTCCACTCTCTATATAAATACTATTTTTGTAAAGCTTTAATCCATTAAACTCCTTCTTGTCTTGCTATAAAAATTTAAATATAGGTTCAAACGTTTTTTCAAATTCGTACTGTTCCTTTGTTCTGTTTTTGGGAATGGTCTCACCACCCAAACTACATCCAGTCAGTGTATAAAGAGTCAGGACCATTAACATCACACTAACAACCCAAAATAAGCGTTTATTTTCCTTCATCTCTTTCTCCTAAACATTCTATGCCTATTATAACATAAAAAAGAGCGTTTCCGCTCCCTTTATCACTCAGGTAATTCTACCTTCAAAATCATATCCGTTGGTTGTAATACCTTCTGAACAGCTGCGAGAAAGGCTAGTCCATTATCCGATGGAGAATATTGGAAGGTGATATGGATGACTTTTTTATCAAAGCTATCGCCATATCGATCCACATACTGCTTACTTTCGAGGAAGTAGATATAGTTGTTGAGTTTTTCTTGCAGTTTCAACAAATGTTCTTCTTCAGTATCTGGAAGCCAAAGATTGCCATCTATTAATAAAAGTTCCAAGTCTGTGTCACTCGTTCCGATTGCATCAATTTCTGAAACATCTAACTGAATAAGAGATTCTTTTATCCAAAATGTCGTTTTTATCAAACGATAAAGTCGATCTATTGCATCACTTTCATTTTTAAATTCGTCTCTTATCCAGATATCTTGGCGCTCATTAACCTCATATACTTTATATTGTTTAGACTTCTCATTGTAATAGTATCCCAAAGTAAATTGACCTTCATATCTCTCATCAAGCGCAATATGAAATATCCCCTTCTTATCTCTATGTTTATTAATAAAGTTTACTAATTCTTGTTTTGTCATTTAAAATTCTCCACAACTCTCACATTCACTATGGCGTTTGCTATAGCTCTACTACCTTAGGTGGATTGTAGTATTTTTCCTTGAATTCCTTAAGAATCTTCTTTACCTTTTCTTGGTCACACTGCCTGTATAAAGGATCACGGTCTAATGCATTACACAACCCTTCATAGGTATAAGTACGTTTCTGCTCATCTGATAGGTAGGAAGTACTTTCTATAATATTTCTTACTAACTCATCTGTTTCAATAACAAATGGAATATCATAATAATTCGTTACAAACCATTTTTGATTTGAAATATATTGAGTGACCTTCTTTAATTTCATTAGATTATTAGATAAGCTAAATCCTTTCACGATTTCAAAAGTTCTTCTTGCTATATCCTCATCACCTTCTACATACAGAGGGTATAAACAATACTCCATCAATACGCTAATGTCTGTGCTGTCAAGTTCATAAGAATCGCGTTGCCGAAAACGATACTTAGCTTCTGTTCCTAGAAATGCTTCTGCTTCTTTTCCTTCCTTCATCACCTCTAGATAATGTTTGACAAAATATCTATAATTCTCTTTATTTTTCAATTTATAAGTTTTCATTTATCTACTCCATTGATTTATTCTGAAAATTCCTTAATACTTGCCCATAAATCTCACTGTTTTTACCTATTTCTGTACAGACTCTTTCGTCATTGTCAGGAAGTAAAATTCTGCCCCTTCAATATGGTAGTCATTTTTGGAAACTCCGGTAGTTGGTTTTCCTAAGAAAAAGGAGGCATGGGTCACGATTCCCATATGGCGCGGATGCAGATAAGCACTCCCATCAAACATACATAGGTCAGGTTTAATTTTCAACAGTTTAACTGCTGCTAAAATCAGAGGCAATTCCCTAAAGGCAAGAAAACCTGAAAGATAGGGAACTCTACTTTCATCATGAAAACTGACCTCTTCAACAACTTGGAGATTTTCCCGGTCAATAACCACAAGGAAAGCAAGACCGTATTCTTTGTCATCACTGTCCAATAGGCCAAATCCACCCCTGCGACATAACGAATATCTGAGTCTTCAAAATGATTAGATAAATCTATCTGATTTTTGAATTGATTCTGTTCTACTTCAAATTTATATCTAAAGTCGATAAATCAACACCCCACTTTTTTGCTCTCTTGAAATCATCTTCGGTAGGCTCTGTTTTTTCTTCAATAATTTTACCAGTCTCATCATATTTTTTATAGAGAATTTCTCCTCCTGCAATACAATAAGAAACTGACTCAATATTACCATTTTCAAAATATTCTTTTTGAACTCCTTCGGCTGCACCTCTGTCTTGATTATTAATACTTTTAATTTTTCCATTAGAATAAAAGTAGACAGCTAGACCATGCCTATATCCATTATCTATATACCCATAAAACTCTAATTGACCATCTGGATATAAATCATAAGCTAAACCAGTATAAGGAACCTCTTCTCCTGATTCATTTTCAAAGACAATTTGTTCATAGTATTCTCCGCCCCAGTCTAGTTCATCCTCAAAACAAACACCGTCACGGAGAACTTCTTCTTTTGTTAAAATTTTATCTTCTGTCATTTTCCAACCTCTGAAATCATATTGAAACCATCCAGCATATCTGGGAGACCTTTAATCTTACAAAGCAATTTCTCTGTTTTTGCACTTTCAAACATTTCACTGATATTTTTTGAATTCTGCTTTGATCATTTTAATAATCCTCTCATATTCACCTGAAACATTTACCTCATAAGTAATTAAATGATATCAAAAATAACTTATTCCTCTTCTGTTAAAAGATGATCTAGATTTATTGGTTTAGGATTTAAACGTTTCAATACTAATTCATAAAAAAAATTATTATTTAACCTATCAGGTGAACTTAAAGTAAAGTTATTCAAAATTAATACCGGAATAAATTCTGAACCAATTGTATTATAACCTGTCAAATACTCTAACCCATAATTTAAATTTTTCGGGTTTTCAGTACCAACTGTCCAGTAGGCTCCTTTGGCTTGCAAGCGAAAAACCTCTCCAAGATAAACCCAGCTATTAAAGAAATCATCAATATTTTCAGGATCATTTTTGACATCATTCTCTCGAACGAATTGCGCCAAATCCTTCAAGCTTTCTAAACTCATATCTAGATGATAACCTTGCTTACTAGCTTTTTGCCTTATCTCATCCAAGCAAGGTTTCATCAATATAAAACATAAACTCCTCAATTACTCCAGCATTCAGCTTGCGATTTTTTCAAAAAACTATTCTACTTTAGCTGACAAATTCTCTTACTCTAGATCATAAAGGCTCAGACGAGATACAAATGACACTCAATGAACAATTTCTTCGATTGTTGTTTCTCTATCTCTCACCAAATCATAAAATCCTACATGAACGCCTTCCTCATATAACCAGCATAAGTCGGTACCGTATGGGGCTTCAAAAATTTCCAGCATAACAGGAGCAATTTTTACAATGCTATTTGCTCCTAAAATTGTGAAATTTTTTGAATTAGCTAGGTAAGCTTCATCATCTTCGTTTGATAACAGTGTCCAGCCATTTAATTGTGGAATAGCAGATTCCTCGCGATAAGAATAGCGAATAGCTTTTCCATCAAGAATATTGTTTGAAACGACAAAACCACCAAAATCATTGTTATTAATTCCTACCATCTTCATACTCCTTTATAATATCAAGCAGGCTACTTCTCCATGAATATTCTTCCGCATAGTCTAGACACGATTTTCCAGATTTATTTTTTAACTTATAATCCGAACCGGCCTCTAGTAAAAGCTTATATAGAGGTTCTAACTCTTCCGTTGCTAATTTTAATAACGTTACTGAGTAAGTCATCGGAATAGAACCAAATTTGTCAACTGCATTTACATCAATTCCAGCCTCAATGAGTAATTTCACCATCTCATATGCATATGCTATTTTGGGCCTCCAATTAGCTTGGAAGAAATAATGAAGAGCATTTCTGTTTTCCTTTTTTGACAAAAAATTGACCTCTACCTTCTCAGACAGCAGATATTTAATAATTTTCAATTTCTCTTCCGGCAAATCATCGTTAAGCATTGCCGTGCATAACAAATTAAGGTTTGTATATTTATCAATTTGTATTATGTCGCCATTGTAACTTTCTATAAACTCATTATATGTCCCATCTTGAACAATATCGAAAATATCCATCTTATCTCCTATTCAAACTTATGGCTTCTATTAGCAGAAGGTATTTCTATTCTAAAATTATCTGGATTAAATTGGAAATCCTTCAATTCTTGTAAAATGATTTCACTGCCTTTATACTTTCAAACATTTCACTGATATTTTTTGAATTCTGTGTTATTCATTTAAAGTCAGTATACTTTCTTAATTTATAGAACCATCGTCTAGACTTAAAGCTACTCTTGTTTCCATTAAGATTTTCCCCAGCATATTTTTACCAGATCCATCTCCCCCGTCAGCCCAATAATGATCATTTTTTGTATGCTCAAGTAATTCTGCATCAGATGTCGCAATTAGTTTCTCTAGAATCTCTGGATTTTGACGAAATTTCTCACGAACAGCATAACGCATAATATCATCCTTGACATCTTCCCAGTTCTTTCGTAACGGATTCTGGCGATTGCGTCCCTCCAAAGCAGCATCCATAGGTGATTCCAGCAAACGAATTTTTTCCTGAATTTCTGGAACCAAGAATTTCTGAGCCTGGAAATAATGTTCCGATGTAGGCCAGATTTTATTTCCATCCGAAAAAGGATAAGGAGCAAAATTAGACATATAACCGTAGGCATCGTTTACCTTATAGAATTTAATTTCCTTCATTCTCTCTCCAATCCGAAATCAGCTAGTGATTTATCCTTCTCCTCCAGAAGTTTCTCCGCATAATCAGGTTCGATCTCTAAAAACAGTTTCAAAGTATCATGAATTCGCCAATAATTTTCTTCTGGCTTATCCATAATGGACGATAAAAAGTGTTTGATGTGGGGGATATATTCTGTAAATTTTTCTTCTCTGATTAAATGATATAACTTTGAAATATCATAATGACCCTGTTCTGCTTGATTGATAATTTGACAAATATATGGAAATATAGCTTTTCTAGATTCTTCCCCATTCCCTAAATCGTATTGACTTGCCCAATAACTTGATAAATCGTCTAATAAAATTCAATTTGTATCATCATAAGCATACAATCTATGTAAAATATAACCTTCTAACTTTCCTTCAACAAACATCTGAGTCAACACCTCAAAACCTTCTTTCAGCCCCCAAATAGTTAAAAGCCTCGAAGCTTTATAGCGCAAAAATTCATCATCGCTAGATAATAAAGAAGTCAGTTTTTTGATTGTTTCTTCTGGAACATCTTCTAAGTCAACTTCTTCAAGTAGATCTGTATAGTCCACATCATTTGGAACTGTGTAAAACAAATCATCAAGTTCTTCTCTAGTCATTTTTTCTCCTTATTCAAAAGTAAACTATTCGGGTGGAATACTTCCCTTAACCTTAATTAAAACCTCGTTATCGCGTTCAACATAAAAAAGATCCCGTTTAGTGTTCGTTAGGCGTTCAGAATTCTTTTTAGAAGGATTATTATTATATCTTGCTTGTGCTTGGTCAACTCGTTTTTGCAAATGATCAACTATTTCCTGATGCGTTATCACTTCTATATCCTTAAGTTTTTCTGTTTCAATATCATATTAAATTTGCTTTGGTCCAATCCTTCTCCCATTATACCACAAAAAGAGAGCGTTTCCGCTCCCTTTATTACTCTGGTAATTCTACCTTTAAGCTCATATCAGTCGGTTGCAATACTTTCTGAACCGCTGCGAGAAAGGCTAAACCGTTATCAGATGGAGAATATTGGAATGTGATATGGATGACTTTTTTGTCAAACTGATCACCATATCGTGACACATACTGCTTGCTTTCGAGGAAGTAGATGTAGTTGTTGAGTTTTTCCTGCAAAATTTCCAAATGGACTGCTTCTATCTCTTCCTGCCACTCAAGAGGGTCTACTAGAAGAAGTTCCAAATGATTTTCAACTGTACCAATTGCATCAAGTTCAGTTGGCATTAGTTCTAATGAGATTGCTTTCTTTAACAGTTCTTCAAATTCTTTTTCGGAAAAATAGTGTCTCTTTTTATCTGTATCAATAAGAAGAAATTCTGGATTATCTCTTAAAAATTGTATGTTAGCATCTTCTTGACTAATTTTTGATTTCCAAAATCCGAAATTAGCATAATTAATTAATTCTTCACCATCATGTTCTCCCGACATATAACTATCTGCTGCTTCTTTGGGGATTTCTTGAACTACTTCTGGCATGGTAATATTAAAAGTTGGATAACGCAAGAAATACTTATCACCATCTTGACAGATTTCCAACATGTCTTTTTGACTTAAATAAATTGTTTTCATTTTTTCTTCCTTCGGTCTACTGGCAAATCCTTTCTACGACGTAGAATCGTTACTTCGCTGACAGGGATTTTCCCTGATGCATACGTGATAAGACCGTACTTATCATCCATCAATTCCGCACCATCTGCTATATTGTTTTCATTTAAAAATTCTTTATCAGAAACCAATATTCGCACATAAGAATCAGGTGCTGTAAAATCATCATCTCCACGCTTGTGACCAGCCATTGCAAATTCCTGACCTTTATATAGGACACGATCATAAACCGAATACCTCTGACTAACCTCACTATAAGGCACAAGCTTCCCGTATAGACCTTCTTCTTCACCATCTACATAGGAACTATATGGAAAATAGCCTTCTTTCAACATTGCCGGATCTTCTGAAAGAAGGATATAGTCATTTATATAATTCACAAAATTAGAATATACTTTGTTTTGGTAAACTAGAAATTCTTTACGCATACTATCCCTCCACGTATTCCATTATACCACAAAAAGAGAGCTGTTTTTGCTCCCTCAATTAAGCTGGTAATTCTACTTTTATATCTATCTATTCTGTAGTCTGTTCTTTAGCGTGGTTCTCTCTAAAATCTTTTTTGGATCTATCAATGACTCTACGCAATTCCTCATCATCAACTTCGGGAAGATGGAAATCATAGTTATGTGTCTCTTCTTTTGAAGATTCCGTTCCTGAACTTTCTGCTTTCGTGCTCTCTTCAGTAGAAGACGATGCTCCAGAATCTGAAGAGTTAGCTCTTTCAGAACTAGAAGAGCTTGGTGTTTTAGGTGCTTTGCGGTCCAATTTTGGTATCTTATTGATTTCCTCAATACTAGGTATTGGCTTATTCGCTTTAACCGGTCTGTAGAGCATCGCAAAAGAGAAGAATAAGGCCAGAACTGTTCCAATAAATGGAAGGATCTTTTTATCTGATTCTGATGAGGGAACCTTGACTCCACTTGTGCTCAGTTTCTTCCATTCAGGATGTTCTTCTTCTATCGCTTTTTTCTCTTGCCAAACTGGGACCAGTAGAAAATAATTAAAGGGAATAACCGTCCCCATAACTGTTGCTATAAATGGGATATGTCTAGAAAAACTTAGAATGATAAACAAATATAGTATAAAAGAAAGGACTAAAAGAAAAACTACTAATACTAGTCGAACTTTATATTCTTTCTTAATCTGCAGATATCTCTCTTGCGGCATTATTATTCCTCTTTTCATTATTCTGTAGTTTTCTACATATCCTTCCAAATCTAGTTTACGTGTTTGTCATGCCATTCCTGATACTCTTGGTAACTG
This sequence comes from uncultured Streptococcus sp., assembly GCA_963533485.1. Lineage (GTDB taxonomy): Bacteria > Bacillota > Bacilli > Lactobacillales > Streptococcaceae > Streptococcus. The sequence goes on along the minus strand of CAUSPE010000003.1, from coordinate 35,152 downwards.
TTGAGCGGAGTCTCTTCCTTTGTTTATTTTCTTTACTCTATTCACTTGTTTTATTTTTGTCAAACACATTTTCCCCTATTTCCTTCCAAAACCAATATTCTCTTGGAATTAAATCTAGGAAATATTGATATTTCCCAATCCATGGAGCTGATACATACTCTTCAAAAGAAATAGACTCTGCGTAATTTGAGTACAATAACAAATTGTCTATATCAACAAATAAAGATGGGGCGAAATCATAAATAGCGTTCAGTTTATCCCTTTTATACTCATTAGCAAAGACTTTCCTTAACTCTGAAAGGTCGCAACTATATTTTTTCATATCCTCTAAAAAATAAAGGACATTCTCAGGCAATAAAAACGGGGAGCGCAATCTCTCTTTATCAATATGTTCTACATTATATCCCGCTTCTTCGTAATTAATATACCACAGCTCCAAGTCAGAAACATACCAAGAATACTGATTTTTGTACTTAAAAGCGACAACAATATTTTCACCATATTTTGCTCTAATCATTTTTTCTCCCTATTCAAATAAGTCTAGTTTTATTGCACTCAAGGAAATAAACTTTTGGAGCGCTATTCAAAACTATTTTTTAAAATTTCATATTCATGACATGTCAGTTCTACGAGCAAGATGCTCACGAGTGTTCTATCTTGAGAAAATCCTAATTTTACTCTCCCATTAGTCAGATACATAGTTTCCTTAGGATTAAGCAACTGTATTTTCAAAAAGTCTTTAGATAAAAAGACATCAAAGGACTGTTTCCTATCATGTAGTCCATTTGTAAACATGATAGTATCACGAAAAACAGGAATGCCTTCTATCTCTTCCACTTCTTCTAGACTCATGTTATCCTTTAAAGTCACATTTGAGACTTGGACAAGTATAATATTCATCAACCGAAAAGAATCTAGATTTATCCCAATCTCAAGTAGGCTATTATCGCCTACCAAACGGAAGTAAGCTTTTCGTATATAAGAGGGGAAACTTGAACATTCAATAGTAAGAGGCGTATAAAAGTCCACCTCAACATTGTAGGTATCTTCAATCACATGGCTTAATGTTAACATAGTCGCCCCTCTCAATTCTAAATGATATGAACTAAACTGATAGAGTAGTTTTCTTACTATATCAAGTTTTATAGCCATTAATCAGAAAGCACTTTTTTACATTATACCATATTACAAATCTAGTCCAGAAAAGATTGCAAAAGTTTAAGAATATTAGAAAAGAGAAGACAAACGCCTTCTCATTTTCTAACTCACTCTGGCAATTCTACCTTCAAGCTCATATCTGTAGGTTGTAACACCTTCTGAACCGCAGCAAGAAAGGCCAATCCATTATCAGATGGAGAATACTGGAATGTGATATGGATGACTTTTTTGTCAAAGTTATCGCCATATCTCTCCACATACTGCTTGCTTTCGAGGAAGTAGATATAATTGTTAATTTTTTCCTGCAGAATTTCAAGATGAACTGTTTCTATCTCTTCCTGCCAGCCGACTGAATCCACCAGAAGAACCTCTAAATGATTATCAACTGTACCAATAGCATCAAGTTCAGTTGGCTTGAGTTCTGAAGAGATGGCTTTTTTTACAAGAGCTTTAAACTCTTCAACATCAAACAACTCACGTTGATCTTCTATATTTGATAGCATAGTTTCAGGATGATTACGTATGTAGTTTCTATCAATATCATCTTGCTTACTTAAGGGCCAGCGCCCTGTTTCAGCATAAATCATGACTTCATATGCTCCCCTAGAAGATTCAAATGCTTTATCCATCAGTTCCTTATTGATAGGATAGCAAACTTCTGGACCCATGGCTCCTCCAATTTCTTTAAAGAAGCCAATTTCGTAATAACCATTTGTCTCATATACAACAAATCCATCGCCTTTATGTACAATCGTATCTGAATGATTATAATCATTTAACTCATCTGCCTTTGGCCAACGATGGTGTTCACAATAAAACATTACTTCTAAAGAATCTTGTTCTGATTTTGAAACACGTTCTGCTAATTCTTGGCTAATGGGATAGTTAAGCACTTCTTTCCCTCTACTCCAAAGGATCTGATAATCATTATTGTCTTTTAATATCGTACAATTTTTGTATTGCTGCATTTCTATTGTCATATACATCAACTTTCTTTACTTTTTTAATTCTTCTCTATCATAGGCAAAAAAGATCTAGTTGGTGCGCACATTTCTTATTAAACTCTTCTAGATGAACTAGTCCTTTATAATGTTTTCTCTTTTCTTTCATTTTCTTTTTTTCAGTTCTTTCTCCAATTGTTTTAAAACAACTAAAATATCGCTTTTATAATCCATGGTCTCATCTACAAATCTTCTTGCTAAACTAAAAAAGCTGACTTCATCCATCGTTTCCCCTCGTCCTATGCGTTCAGTCAGCTTGTAAATATCCTGAATGATTCCAGGATATAATTTCTGGCTCGGATATTCCAAGTTAATCAACTTTTGTAATTGCTCTATATATTGCGTGTATTGGTTCTTCATAATTGAATCCCTTATTAACTTTAATCACTTCGTTTAATTTTTCCTTTGGTTTGATTTAAGTTCAACTATCTCATATTCCCGTTCATCTCCAGGTGCAAAAGCAACGTTTATGGTTGCTAGAAAAATGAACATTGTTAAAATCATTATCAAAAGCATGGCAACATTTTTTATATAAATAAAAGCTAAGGCAAATATAAGAGCTAAAGCAAAGAAACTTAGTCGTAAAAGAAGCATTTTTACGTAAAAACGCAATGAATTTACTGGTTTTATTTTATAATAATTAGATTGCTCCAATGATCTATTGAGTAATTTTTCCAAACTTTTTTTCTTTTTAGAATATAAAAGCTGAAGCAAACTAAAAGAGAATAATAGACCAATAACTACTAAAAGCAAACTAGTTACTATCGAAAAATTCACATAAAAGTTAGCAAATAAATCAATATGATTCATACGTGCCCAGGCATTCACAAAAATTGCCAATCCTGCAGCTAATGATGTTGGAAGGATAAAATTGCTCGCCTTAGAGTTTTTTTCTTCGATTTTAAAAAATTCTTCATCTGAGATAGCATAAGCTTTCTGATAAAAATACCAGTTTAAAGGCAAACAGAAATATCCGAGAAAATGTTTAGGAGATCTATCTAATAGATACTGTTTCCCCTGATAATGAAATAATAGGTATAGAAGATTCCCTTTATAATATAATTTTATTTTTTGCATTTTAATCCTTACTAATCTAAGAAAACATGAGTTTTTCCCAAGCTATGAGGAGGATCTCGATATCGTCTACATCTTATTTTGGTATTTTATCATTTATTTTATATAAGTGATGACTTTCAGTTCCAAATGCAACATTAGAAGCCAACAAATATAGAAAGATAATTGCATTTGCCATTAAGCCAAAAAGTAAGTTACCTGAGTAAAAATAATACAATGCCATAAAAAATGCTAGTCCACCAAAAACCACTATAAATCCTAGCAATTGTTTAAAGTCGATTCTTATTGGCGTGATTTTATAGTATTGTAAATGCCTAAGTTCGCGCCCTAGCACAGAAACCATCCTTCTTTTCCGAGAATAGTAAAATAATTCAACCAGAACATATGTTAAAAGAAAAGTCATTAAAAAGAGTGGCAATTTCGTAAAACTTGAAAGATTCGTTTCAAAATACTTAGTAATATCAATCTTATTAACGCGTAACCAATTATATAAAAAGATACTCAGCCCAGCACCGAGAGAAGCTGAAACAGTGAGTTTTGTAGCACGTCCATTTTTTTCTTTTATTTTACAGTACTCATCCGATGTAATGGGATACACATGTTGAAAGAAAAGCCAATTTATAGGTGGAAAAAGATATCCTATCAAATGACATGGTCTTCTATCAAGTATATAGTATTGATGATTCAATTCAAATACTAAATAACGAAAATTTCCATAAGTAAAACGAATTTTTTCCATCATTTCTCCTTAGTCACAAACAGATCACTTCTACTTAGTCCCTCTGAACTATACCCTAACAAGGTAGCCTCATATTCATCAACTAAACCATTATCACCATTCAGTTGAATCATCCACTCCTTAATAGTTTTTAATTTTACAATTGATACATAAAAGGTTTGAAATATTCTGTTTGGCAGGTAAAATAGATTGTATTCATTGTCACTTGCATCTATGAAATAAATCTTGTTTAATTTTGTAGAAAAATTTATTTTTCCTTTAGTTCTAGAATCAACCGAATAAAAGTCATCCAGTTGCTCTCTAGTTAAGTATTCTTTCAATATTTCAATATTTCAATATCTTCTATATCATTTATTAAAGTCATCAAGGGGAATTCGAAATCTGTAAATCCTCTTTTAACAAAGATAGCAAAATAGAGTTGAGCCAACTCCTTGTTACGAATTTTACAATATTCTGAAACAACCCCTCTTTCTTTTAGTGAAATAAAAAATTCGTCTTCTCTTTTTTCTAGGATATAAATAATATCCACATTATCATATACCTGCAACTTGTTTTTTCTTGAAACAATTTCGACACTGCTGATAAACCTTTTTAAGCTGCTAATATATTCATTATCAAACATTATCATTTCCTCGGATCAGATTCCATTTTTCTTCTATTAGATTGAAACCACAGTATCACAACATTACTTTTCAATAGAATTTAAAAAGTTATCGATGTCTTTGCCTTCTAAACTCTTGATCTTAACTCCCTGGTCTTTAAAGATTCCTAAAGGTGTTTCGACTATTTTTAAGACTTCAATGTCTTTTCGGCTAATCTCTTTTGCCCATTCTAATTTGTTTATCTGCTTGAATCCCAACTCATCCTTTATTTGATTTTGGTTGGCGCTTGGTTTTATTTCAAACCAATCCTTCTCAACATTCCTTCGAATCATCCCACTACTAACATAAAAAGAATGCCCCTTATATTGAATCTCATAATGAATACTGTATAGATAGTCTAGCTCTTCCATCTTGACGTTTTTAGAAAAGAAATCATCAAATTCCTTTCCCCAAGAATCTACATAATTATTAAATCCTTCATCTTTTGTATCACTAGTCAGAACAATCCAATCATTAGTACTAAGACCTTTTGAAGCATTATATTTTTTACCCCGATAAATTGCAATCATTATTCACTCCTATTTCGTTACTTTCCAACCTTTACTTTCTATATATTTAAATTGTTTTATAGGATTTCCACTTTTACTTTCAAAAATTCTTATCATTTCTCCATTCTTAAATACATGTTCTTTCATCAACTTATACTCTGGTAATATAATATTCTTGGAACCTATAAAATTTCATTTGATCCGCTACCTATCTATTCAAGTTTAATCCTCTATCATCAGCGGAAAAATATCTTCCCCCCTGTACATTTTATCTTCCATTTCTTTCCACTCAATGACTAATTTATATAGTTCATCAGTTGAAATAAAACACGGTCCCCCTAATATTTCTTCCTCAAATTGAAAGTAAACTTCTGTTATTTCTTTTCCAATTTCGATTCCTAACAAATTACCATCAAAAGCATATTCTTCCATCTTCCCAGTAATTACATTCTCCAAAGCTTCTCGAACATCCAGATAAAAATTATGAACCTCAGAATTTAAAAAACTTGATAGAGATTGACAACTAGAGCTATCGAATTTTACTAGCAAAAATTTCTGACTATTTTTAGTTACTTTTACAATATAGTTTCGTTTCATTTATATTCACCTTTAAATTTATTTCCATGCTTAATCCATGTTGACTTGCTCCTACATAATGACAACCTCCTATGGGCTTATATTGTTTAGGAACAAAGTTAAATAAGCTTTATTTCTTTTTTTAAAATAAACTTTAAATAGTAGGAGACAAGATTATTTCTAATAAACTTCCCCTTCAGTTGTCTAGTCTTTTAATAAGCTGTCAATTCTTTTTATCAATAAAGAAAATTGTTCATTTTTTCTTTTCATGTATGCAGCGTCCGAGTCAAAAACATAAAAATCCGATAAACCATCTCTTGGGAAAAACATACTTTTGTACCTTTTCTGTAAGTGGATCATCGTTTCTTCTGGTATCTGGGCTTTTCCTATACTTTGTAGGATAAACTGCATTTCCTCAAGGATACCTATGAAATTATTAACATTAATTTTTTCCTTGTAATCTGATAGAAACACTATTAAGTCAGATAACGAATTCGTCAGTTCTTCTTTTAAATTGGTCATCATGTCATTCTCCAAAATATTCTTTACTCATTAATGGAAACCGAGTTTATATTCGGCATCTGTATTTGACTATATCATAAACTTCCTCGATAGCCTCTTCTTCATTTTTAAAGCATGCAATTTCTATCAAACTCTGGCGTTCTGTCACTTCATACACCAGAAATTTATTTGATTTCGAATCCAGAAAATACCCTATTGCAAACTGCTCTAATGCTTTTTGGTTTAGATAGACTGTATGATATTTAAGCTTACTTCGATTAGACTCTAAAAAAGCAAGTAACGCTTCTTTTGTCATTGTAGTTTCTCCGTTAGTTTTGTGACTTTTTAAGTAAAGAGAATTTTGAGGTTGCTTCCTTCCTTCTTCTCTCTCCATACTTAGGATCAATTATACTAAATAAGCGAATTTGTTCTTCTTGAAAAAGGGTATCATAACGGTCAAAATCTCCATTAGCATTAATCCATGCATTCTTTGATGCTATTCTAGTAACATATGATTGCAAAAGATAATAAAGAATATCTTCCTTATTATCAAATTTTTTCTCAGAATTTATTTTGCCACGTTCGACACCAACAATGTAGTAATGATCGTCCTCTAAATAAATAGTACGCCCTTCTGGTAAGAATAGAGATGGTTTTTCTTCTGTAAATAAGTCCGAAGGATTAAGTTTTGTCTCCCCAATTTTTAATAGTAACTCTGTTAATTCATCTTTTATATGTTTTATCATCTTATTCCTCACTAATGTTTGCAATCATTACTAAAAAATACTGACGCAGTTGTAGACAGCCTCTAAATTTAACTATTTGATAAACTCCCTTGAAAGCATCTTATTCATTTTAAAAAAAGCTCAATTAAACTAATTCTAAGAACACTTCTCTAACTGACTCATTTTCCTTCCTCGTCCCATAGTGGCGAAGGATAGGGGTGCGATAAACCAAGTTCATTAGCCAACTGTTCCGCATGAACTGTTTGACTAAGAATCTTAAAGAACTCATCCTTTGCTGCCTTCATTGTATCAAACTCCCATGTTTTCCCCACAATATATGAGCGTTCATCCCTACTGTTAATTTGAAATTTGCCATTTTTAAAAAACAAATGTGTTGCCCAAGGTTGACTGCTATCTTCATCAAACAAGACATAAGACAAGCTTTCAAAACCTCTTTCTTTAATCTCCTTTTCCACTATATTTTTCAAAGATTCGATATCGATATCTAGTTTATCCCATAGTGGAGAAGGATATTGTGGCACCCAGCCATTGGAAATATAGTACTTATTTCTTGAAACAGTATGGTCTAACAACTCTAAAAACTTTTCTTTTGCTTTAGGAAAATCAGAATACTCAAAAACTCTTCCTTTTCCAGCCCTATCCCTTGTTAGATATACCTCATACTTATGAGTTTGGGAATTGAGTTCAATTCTCGTTTCCCACTCCCAGGGACCATGGTCATTGAAAATAGAAAATCTCAAACTATCATATCCTAGTTTTTGAATCTCCGTTAAAAGCTCCGTTCGTTCTTGCTCTCTATTAAACATTGTTTCTGTTCTCCTCTAAAAGTTTCAGACTACAACCAGCCCTTGGCTTTTAAAAACTTGTCCGAAATGCGAAGTTCGATTTCCGCCATAATTTCTTTTAAATAACTATCCCAATCTGTTATTTGACTGTACACAGCTGGCTCTTTAGTAAGGGATAGCTTCACTTCTTTCGATAAAACAATAAAGAATTCACAGAGATCATTTTCATAATCAAATTCAATCGCGAAGTAATCATATGCCTTAAAGTCTAATTTAAAAGTTTGATGATTAGGTTCATCAACATAATCATAACCAGCAATCGTGTCAACTCTTTCGCCAAAGACTCCCCTTATTTTCTTTCGAGTCTCTTTCGCGAGTTCTAGCATCTTGTTTGTTTCCATACATCTATCCACTTTCCAATTACAACCAGCCCTTGGCTTTTAAAAACTTGTCCGGAATCCGGAGTTCGAGCTCATCCATAACTCCTCTTAAGTAACTATCCCAATCTGATATCTGGCTGTATACAGCTGGTTCTTTAGTCAGGGATAATTTCACTTCTTTCGTTAAAACAATGAAAAACTCACACATGTCATTTTCATAATCAAATTCAATCGCGAAGTAATCATATGCCTTAAAGTCTAATTTAAAAGTTTGATGACTGGGTTCGTCATTTATGTCAGATATACAAATTGTCCCAATTCGCTTGGCAAAAACTCTTTCAACTATATCACTGAATGTATCTGCTAAAATATCCATTTGATTTTCAAACATTGCAATATTCCTCTTTTTTTATACCATCCCTTGGCTTTTAAAAACTTGTCTGGAATGCGGGACTCAACTTCAATCATGAGTTCTTTCAAGTACTTGTCCCAGTCTCTGATCTCACTATAAAAAGTTGGCTTATTCCCTTTGTTCAAAGAAGCACCGTAGCGATCACCAATAGAGATTGTAAATCCACAAAAATCAGCTTCATAGTTAAACATCATAAAGAAATAATCATACGCTATAAATTCAAGCCTAAAAGCTCTGTACTGTGGATATTCAACTACGTCTACGATTTTTGGCTCGGTGATGCGGTCACCAAATACACATTTGATTTTTTCTCTCGTCTCTTCTGCTAGTCGAAGCATTTTATTATCTTCCATTCGAGTCCTCCTTTTCTCTTACAACCAGCCCTTGGCCTTTAAAAACTTGTCCGGAATGCGAAGTTCGATTTCCGCCATAATTTCTTTTAAATAACTATCCCAATCTGTTATTTGACTGTATACAGCTGGTTCTTTAGTCAGGGATAATTTCACTTCTTTCGTTAAGACAATGAAGAACTCACACAGGTCATTCTCGTAATCAAATTCAATAGTAAAGTAATCATATGCCTTAAAGTCTATTTTAAACTCGTGATGATTAGCTTCTTCAATAACATCATAAATGCCAGATGAATCCATCTTATTCCCAAAATAAGTTCGAATCATTCGGCTCGTTTCTACAGCAAACTTCCCAGTTTCATTTAATTCCATAATATTATTCTCCTCAAAGAAATCATTTTCTTTAAAATCTATTTGGTTAATTCTTTAATATAACTTCTGCTCTATCTGAATCTAGAAAGTCTTTCAATAATTGCAAGGTTTGTTCGACTGACTTTCTATCACGTCCATACACTCTTTTTAGGCTCTTATCATCGATTATCTTGGATAAAAAGGTAATGGAAAATTTCTGCTCATCAGCTTGGGTGAACCAAATGTTAAACAAGCCACCCTCTCCAGCTTCCAATTGCCTATTTTTACCGGTTGATGATATCCCCATCGTCATATGATAACCCTTATACGCGAATGGAAAATTAAAATTTTCATCTTCTCCTTCATGAATGACAATCGTATCAAGGTCAATCGAAAAAATTTTCTCTAACACTTGCTTGACATTCTGATAGCCTAGACTCTCTCTTATTGGTAAGTAAAGTTCACTCATTTATAGGTTCTCCACATATTTCTGAAATTCTCAAACTTCTATTACTTTGATATAGTCATATCAACTATTTTCCCCGTTTTTATATCGACTTTTAATCTTCTGCCATGAAAATCAGTCGCATAAAGCCAGCCATCTCTCAAAGTCATCTGTTCAAAGGGATAAATATTATTACTGTATCCACTATTATCTATCGTCCAAACTACATTTCCACTACCATCAACTCTTAAAATGTTATTTTTTTCAATATCATTATCAAAAGGAATCTCCAATAAAACAATAAACTCGTCACCGTGTTCAATTATATTTCGGATTTCAAATGTAAAAGATTTTATAATTTCACCATTTTCTATTAGCTGGTGTTTTTTATATTCTAGCATTGTATCAACCTTTCATCTGAGAATACCTACGTTAATCAGTCTTTTAATCGTTTCTTCGTATTCTTGTTAAATCAATATCCTTTCATCACACTGCTAATCCTGTAACATAGCTAAAAACTCTGTAAAGTTATTCGCTACAAACTCTATAGCAGGATCCAGCTCGTAGGATTCTTCGTGATACCAGATGCACATGCTTGGATGTGCAGCTTCCTCCAAATAGTTTAGACAAAGAAAGTCGCCACCAAACAGTGCTGCTATGGGGACCAACTCAAACCCCAAAATATCTTCATGGACAAACAATCGTTCATCCAGTTGGGACATTACAACATCAATGTCATAGATACCAAGTGGATTGTCTTTTGTATTTTCTAATACACACAAGAATCGTTCAATCAAAAAGGATCTATTTTTTAAAGTAAATAAATTTTTAGAAAGACGAAAACCATTTTTTCTCATTATAAAATTCTTATAATCGTCAGGTAGTCGAACTTTCCACGCAACTTCTCTTTCCTTTAATAGCGCATCAGTTGGCAAGGGGTAGATAATCGATTGATCTTGTTGTGTCATCTTCTTCTCCTACAGTTCCTCGTCTTTTACTTCCTCAAACCATTTTTCAAACTCCAGACGTGGAAGTAATTCCTCATCCTTGTCATAACGCCCTTCATAGCTATAGCGACTGTCAAGGCTGTTTTTCTTGGCATCATAAATCAACCACATTTCAGTTGGGTGTTCACGATTATATTCTTTGCACAGCTTAACCATTCTTTCTATATCTTGTGCCCCAATTCCTAATAGACTAAACTGAATTTCATCTGAACTATCTATTTCATTAGGAAGGTAACCCACAATCTCATCTCTATCTAGATAATGATTATTAGTTTTAAAAAATACATCAAAGCTATAAAAACCATCCGCAACGCAATAAATAAAAATTTTTTCTGCTTGATTTTGGACATATTCCATAGCCAATGAAATCATGTCAATCTGGATTTCCATAAATTTATCTTCAAATTGTGTCATTTTATTCTCCTACAGTTTCTCGCCTTTTACTTCCTCAAACCATTTTTCAAACTCTAGACTTGGAAGCAACTCTTCATCCTTGTCATAACGCCCTTCATAGCTATAGCGACTATCAAGGCTGTTTTTCTGAGCATCATAAATCAACCACATTTCAGTTGGATGTTCACGATTGTACTCTTGGCAAACATCAAGCAATTTTTGTATATCTTCAGCTCAATATCCCAATACAGCAAATGCCATATTATCGGAACCATCTATTTTTTTTGTCGCAACTTCATTAACTTTATGCATTTCAATTACAATACCATTAATCTTATAAAAAACTTTATATGATTGCAATGCATCCTCAGAGATGCAATAAATGTATACTTTTTCTGCTTGATTTTGGACATATTCCATAGCTAATGCAATCATACTAGCCTGAACTTCCATAAATTTATCTTCAAATTGGGCCATCTTCTTCTCCTACAGTTCCTCGTCTTTTACTTCATTGTACCATTGTTCAAAAATATTGCCCGACGTTAGTGTATCTGAATTAGAATAGAATAAATCATAGGAATACTTTCCCTTTACTTTATTCTGTTTATTATCATAAATCAATTTTATCTGCGTAGGCATTGGCTGGTTATACTTCTCACAAATTTTCTTTGACTCTTTAACGTCATCGGTTCCTATTTTTAAGACATGGAAAATTAGATTGTTTAAATCATCAAAGTTTCTCCTTGGCAATGTACGCATAGTAAAAATTTTATTCTCAGAAATATAAAATATGTTAAAACTGTATGAATTCTTCTCATTAGAACCATATATGTACACAGTATCAACCTTTTGCTCTACCCTATCCGCATATTCTAATGCCAACTGAATCATGTCTGTTTGTTTAGCTGAAAATTCGTCTTCAAATATCATTTTTCACCTCTAAAGTATCTTCATAAAGAGCTCCCATTAATGAAGTATACCATATAATTGATACTATTATCTTGCAATAATGAGACTAAGCCTCCTTATATCTAACAGTTCCGAGAAATCTTGTATTTCCCGTTGCTATTTCATTGTCACTATAATCATAATTGTAAAGCAAAATGATGGTGTTGCTTGGAGGAATAACCGTTTTGATTCCTTCCTCTTTTAAATTTCTAAGAATAGTCTGTTCATAAGATGCACCTTTCAACATCTGTTCGAGGTTTGAGTGATTCCTATCATCAACCTGAGCTTCTAGCCAAGCCACAGAGGTATTTACATTCTGAGTTCAAGTCAATAAATTTTCACATCCATTTAAAGCGAGCTATCGTATCATTATTCTTATTTTTAAAGACGAATATGTAAATCTTTTCCTAATACTCCGTCTAAAATAAACGAATCGAGATTGGGGTTTAACTTATTTAATTTGAACTTTTGAATTTTTGTTATTTCAGGCTGAAAAGAGATACTTCCTTTGGGATATTGCTTTCTCAAAATTTTATCATAAACTTCCTTTATAAAATCTTCCCAGGATTTCGATAAGCGATTTGCAAAAACAGCCTCTCCTTCAAGTAAATATTGTATACCGTCTGCTCGATGAAAAGCTAATAAGGCAACAGGGAGAGTGCAACTAGGATGATTAATAATTGCCTCTGGTACTTCAAAACCATTATCCCAATTATAATTATCAAGCAAGACAAAGAGTTCATCTTCACTATTAATAGACTTAACTAGTTCCACAGCTTCAGCATTGTTTTCAGAATATAAAATATATGATAGTTTATTTAATTTTGTTGCATCCATTTTTAATTCCTCAATCTAATTTATTGTAGAAACGTTCCCATAGTTCCTGAGTTGCACCTTGGTTTGGATACAAAGGTAATCCTTTACTTTGTAGAACGTTCAAATTTCTTTGAAGTTGTTTGACCTCAATTTGTAAATCTAAGGAAAAATCTATTCAGATAATTCCTTCAATTGTACCCTTAGTTCTGTATCAAATCCGTAAATTCTGAAAATGTTTTAGCTAAAAAATAGGCATTGTTCTCATCGCTTGAGGCTTCTAATTGATAGATATCGTCGTAATAATATATACCTTCGTTAGCATCATCACTTTGCCAAAATAGTAGAAATCCGTGCTGAATAGTGTCTCCAATGATAATGGAATGTTCAAAAATATCATTACGATATTCTTCTGTCCACTGTTCTATATCTGCATTTTTAATTCCAGTATTTATACCAAATATAGTATCAATATTAATAACTTCATCAATTTGATCAATCTTAATTGAATTTTCAAATGTATAAGATAAATTCCTTCCTCCGTTTTGTGTGACTAAAAATTCTTTATAGTCAACTGGAAGTTTGATATCAAATCGTTTTTCTAAAAGCTTGATATTTTCATATTCTGCATGCCCAAATTGCTCTATAGTTAATACCATTTCATTTACCTCCGATATAATCCCTCTTTGCTTGAGGACCTCAGCCATGCTGTGGGTGGCCGTGTTAAGAATAACTGTGTTAACGTAAAGAAAAAGGGGACTACCTGTTTGATAAAAACTGGGTGGAAACCCAGTTTTCTTAGTTTTCTTGGACTAGAAGGTCATATGGAAAGTACTCTAAGTCTTTCAAGCGTTCGTCGTAGATTCCTTTGATCTTGCAGATTTCATCAATAAATATAAAAACTACAAATAATTCGAAGAAAACATATACTTATAGGAGTATATCCTGATAACCAATTTCAGACAATACGGCATTGACAAATTTTATTCCTATGCCATTTTCTTTATCCCAATCACACTCACATAAAAAACCAAACTCTTCAACATTTTCGTCAAAAGTTAAAGGAAACATGATTTTCTTTGGTTGTAACAAAGAATAAATCTTATCTTTGTCACCAATTATATCTAAAAAATATTGTTTTTCTTTATGATTCGTGTAGCTTGAAACAATATCTGATATTTCACGATTGTAATATGATAAAATTGCCACATCTACCTCTTTTGCTATTTCATCCATGTGATTCTCGAAAAATATATAGGCTTTTTCCTGATTAATTTCAAATTCAGCATCTTCATCCGCATCAATATTGATTTCCAAAACATGGTGCTTATTGAAAATCTCTAGAGAAATGTCTTTTGTCCAACCGTAATTAAATTTTAATTTACCAAAAGTCTTATGATTTATTTCCATTGTTTTTACAACTGTTCTTTCTTTCAATATAGTATCTCTAAAAACTCTGTAAAATTATTTGCTACAAACTCTATAGCAGGCTCCAGCTCGTAGGATTCTTCGTGATACCAGATACAAATGCTTGGATGTTCGGCTTCCTCCGCATAGTTTAGACAAAGAAAGTCGCCACCAAACAATGCTGCTATGGGGATTAGTTGCATTCCCACTGAATCTTCATCAAATACAATGCGCCCTTCCAATTGCGTACTCACAACTCCAATATCGTAAGCTTCTTCTGACTTCTCACCTGAAATAGCTAGTATAGCTAAAAAACGATCAATTACTTTCTCATTATGCCTAAAATGAAAATAACGTTTTGACGGAATCAATCCATTCTCTTTCTTAATAAATTCCTTATAATCATCAGGCAGTTTAACCCTCCACACTACTTCTCTTTTTTGTAATAGCGCATCAGTTGGCAAGGGATAGATTATTGCTTGTTCTTTCTGAGTCATATTTTCTGCTTCTTTCTCTATTTAAAATCTTTATACTACTAGCTCTGAATCATTAATCAGTCTCTTCCTTGTCCCATAATGGAGAGGGGTACATATAACTTCCGCTGTTTACTACATCTCTTCGTCCTTCACGAACTGTAAAATCTAACAGCTTGAAGAATTTCTCCAATATTGAAATTAGTTCTATTTTTATCTTACAATCTTTTTGATTGAATTAAAAAAATTACTTTTCTTTCACTAAGTAAGTTGCAGTACTGATTTGAACCAATTTTTCTTTAGATTCTAAACTTAGTAGTATATCGTATCGGTCATAGTACGCATATCCAAGACTAACTGAAAGTTTTGTGTCAGATGGAAGGTTATACTTTTCCACTATTTTCTTATATAACTCTGATTGATTTTCTGATTGGTAAATAATATCACTCAATTCAGTTTCCGCGCTCTTAAATGTTTTTTTAACATCTAAGGAAGTGAAATAATCTCTTGAAACCATTAAATTTAGAATTTCTTCATCATATAAAGGAGTTACCTCCGACCCATAATTTAACTTCCCATTAGAATATGTAACCGGAACAGTTTCGTTATTCTCCCCAATTGTTATTGTATAATCACCTTTAATATCAGCTTGAGTGATATCTAAATCCACTTCGTATTTTTTAACTTCATCTTGATTTTTTATATAAATTCTACTAGTGTATGCCTTTAATCCCGTAAAATCTTTCTTGTCTTGTTCTAAAAATTTAAACATAGGTTCAAACGTTTTTTCAAATTCGTAGTGTTCTTTTGTTCTGTTTTTGGGAATGGTCTCACCACCCAAACTACACCCATTCAGCGCAAAAAGTGTCAAAATCATTAGCATTACACTAACAACCCAAAATAAGTATTTATATTTTTTCATCTCTTTCTGCTAAACATTCTACGTCCATTATACCACACCATGGATATCATATTAAATGTTTAAAATTTGGTCAAAGAAAAAACACTGGTTATCCAGTGTTTTGTTTCTAGTGTACTGCCCCCTGCAGGAATCGAACCTGCAACTACTCCTTAGGAGGGAGTTGTTATATCCATTGAACTAAGGGAGCTAGAGAAAAACTCTGCTGGATGAGCAGAGTTTTTTAGTCGAATTAACGACGGATTTCTTTGATACGAGCTGCTTTACCTTGAAGAGCACGCAAGTAGTACAATTTCGCACGACGTACTTTACCGTAACGAACAACTTCGATCTTTTCAACACGTGGAGTGTGGATTGGGAAGATACGCTCAACACCTACACCGTTAGAGATTTTACGAACTGTGTAGTTTTCTGAGATGCCAGCACCTTTACGTGCAATAACAACACCTTCAAAAATCTGGATACGTTCACGGTTTCCTTCGACAACTTTCGCGTGTACACGAACAGTGTCACCAGGACGGAATGATGGGATATCTGTACGAAGTTGACCTTCAGTCAAGCTTTGGATTAATGGATTCATTTTATTCTCCTATCTTTGTCAATCTTGAGGAACCTTCCTCAGCGGATAAACTGTATTTTTGTGCGTCCATTACACACAAGATACAGTTTACCAAATTTCCATCTAAAAGTAAAGAAATTTATAGCAGAATTCCTAAAAAAATCGCTAGAAAACCGCCTATGTAAGTTAAGAGAAAATAGATATAAAACACCTTCTTGTCACTTAACAGTCTTTGTAGCTCATCATTCAAGGTTGAAAAGGTCGTTAACCCTCCACAAAAACCTGTCGCTAGGATGGCATAGATTTCCTTGGACTCCACATGATTGTAGAGTAGGCCGATCAAAAAACATCCTAGAAGATTGGCTATGAGAGTTCCTAGAGGTAATTTTGAAGCTTGATTATAGCGGGAAAAGAAATAACGCACCAGGGCTCCGAACCCGCAGGCGATTGCAAGATAAACGATTACCATTTCTTCCTCCCTAGAACATAAGCCAAGAGCAGACCTCCTCCAATACTCAAAAGCAGATAGATGACTAAGCTAAGATAACGCCCAGTATCGAGCAATTTCATAGCATCCAAGAGTAGACTAGAAAAGGTTGTTAAACCTCCGCAAAAACCCGTCCCCAGCGCCAAAACCAAGCCTTTACTAGTTCCCTTATGGGCCAGATAGCCTTTTACCAGATAGACCAGGCAGAATATTCCCAGGTAATTGACGAGAAGGGTTCCCCAAGGAAATTCAGGACTGGCTGGCAACTGACTAGATACAAAGTAGCGGACAAGGCCACCCAACATTGCAGCCAGAAAAATCCCTAGCGGATAAAATTGTTCTTTTTTCATTTAATGTTTTGATCCTGATAATCACGCGAACGTTTGAGTATGTCTGAAAAAGTTGCAACAATGGTCTCCTGATAGCGCTTATCTTCTACTCGATTTTTGACTTTCTCAAAAATAACTTCTTCTCTCTTAGTATCTAAAATAGGTTTCCCTGAGGATTTCTTATAAGCGACAACCCCCTCAACCAAATGCATCCGTTCTTCTAGGAGCTTGACGATTTGATTGTCGATTTGATCAATTTCTTGCCGAATAATATCTAAATCCATAGTATCTCCTCCTTTATTTGAATTATTGTATCAAAAAGCCACCAAATAGGCTAGTAAAATCACAAAAAAATTAATAAAAAAACGCACTGACTCCTTCCAGTCAGCGCAGTTTGATTCTTATCCTACTTTTGCAGCCAATTCTTCTGCGAATTGTTCCAAGCGTTCGATGTCTTCTTCTTCAGCAGAAAGATCAACTTTAACACACTCTGAACCTTTTTCTGCTCCTGTCGCTACAAAAACGCGATCAAAGTCATCAACAGCCTTACAGAATTCGTCGTAGAAGGTGTCTCCTGAACCGACCACTCCGTAGATTTTGCCATTCAAGTTGAGATCTGCTAGGTCTTCGTAGAAGTCCATCATCTCATCTGGCAATTCTCCGTCTCCATAAGTATAAGTCGCAACGATTGCAATATCTGCCTCCAAGAAGTCTGAAGCGTCAACAGTCGTACATTCATCCACATCGACATCCAAGCCCAAGTCACGCAATTTGTCTGCTACAATATCTGCAATTTCTTCGGTATTACCGGTCATACTGGCAAATACAATTTTTGCTAATGCCATATCGTCCTCCTCAATTTATCTTTCTCCATTATATCACATCTTTTTCATTTTAAAAATAAAAATTCTTGTGCTACAATGAAATGAGAAAGAATTGAGGTTATTTATGGAAATTTGCCAGCAAATATTAGAGAAAATCAAAGAATACGATACCATTATCATTCACCGTCATATGAAACCAGATCCAGATGCCTTAGGGAGTCAAGTGGGCTTGAAAGCTCTTCTCACACACCATTTTCCAGAAAAGACCATCAAAGCAGTCGGTTATAACGAACCAACTCTTACTTGGATGGCGGAAATGGATACTGTACAAGACAGTGACTACCAAGGAGCTCTTGCTATTATTTGTGATACAGCGAATCGTCCTCGTATCGATGATAAACGCTACGAACAAGCTGATTTCACCATCAAAATCGATCACCATCCAAATGATGATATCTATGGTGACCTATCTTGGGTGGATACAAGCTCAAGCAGCGCCAGTGAGATGATTGCATTATTTGCTCAAGAAAATCAGCTAGCTTTGTCTAGTGAAGCGGCACGACTTCTCTATGCAGGAATTGTCGGGGACACAGGGCGTTTTCTCTACCCGTCAACTAGTGCTCGAACCTTTAGAATAGCTAGCCAGCTCCGAGAAATTGATTTTGACTTTGCTGGATTGTCTCGTCAAATGGATACCATGAGCTTCAAGATTGCAAAATTGCAAGGCTTTGTCTATGATCATTTAGAAGTTGATGAGAATGGAGCTGCACGCGTTCTACTTACTCAAGACATCTTGAAAAATTATAAGGTTACGGATGCTGAAACAGCGGCGATTGTCGGAGCACCTGGTCGAATTGATACTGTTAAGGCTTGGGCTATCTTTGTTGAGCAAGCTGATGGTCACTTCCGTGTGCGAATGCGCAGTAAAATTACCCCTATCAATGAAATTGCCAAACGACACGACGGGGGAGGGCATCCATTAGCCAGTGGCGCCAATTCCTATAGTCTAGAAGAAAACGAACAAATATACAAAGAACTAAAAGAGACTCTACAGATTCACCAAGGCTAAGAAAGAATTTTCTTGGCCTTTTATATGCTAGATTCTTAAAATATACGGTTTCTTTGTACCGCAGTTTATGGTATAATAAATCAAACTGAATAAAAGGAGACATAATAATGGAAAAAAATCGTTTGTTTATCCTCATTTCTGCTGGAGTAGCAATCCTTGGTTCACTCTTGCCATGGGCTAGTTTAAATGCAGGTTCTTTTGGGTCCTATAGTGTGAATGGTTACCAAGGTGATGGGTGGTTTGTCATTATCGCGGCTATTGTATCTATTGTTCTTGCGTGCTTGAATAATATGAATAAAGCAATGCCTAAAGGGTTCTCAATTGGTGTCATTGTTGCGGGTGCAATTGCAACTCTCGTCACACTAAATAGTCTCTTTAATGTAAATAAATACATGTCTAACTTTGGTGGATATGGCATTTCAATCGGCTTTGGTTTGATTTTAGCTATTCTTGCTAGCATTGCACTAGTTGTAACTGGTCTCTTGGCAATGTCAGGTGGTAAAATTACCAAAGAATCATTTACTGAATTAGCTGAGTCTGGTAAAGATTTTGCTCAAACTGTCGGACGTGTAACAAGCTCTACCGTTAAAACTGCAGTCGAAGAAATCAAAAAAGAATCTCAAGAACGTAAAAAAGAAGAAACTACAGCTGAAAAAACAGAGACAGCTAAAGAGGAAACCGAGCAAAAAGAGGAAGCTAAGGAACCAGCTAATGTAGAAGCTGAATCAACAGCAGAAAACGCAGAACCAGTAAAAGAAGAAACTACAGAATCTGAAACAAAAACAGAAGCTGAGCCAGTAAACGAACCAACAGAAACAGAGGCTGAAGCTGAAACTGAAACTGTAACAGAATCAACAGAAACAGAACCTACTGAAACTGAAAAAGAGGCTAAATCAGCAGCAGAAAACACAGAACCAGTTAAAGAAACAGAAGTAAAAAATCAACAAGAAGAAAAAACTCCAAATCAAGAGAACTAATCATTCTTCTACCCTCACTCCAGTAAACACTGGAGTGATTTTTTATCAAGATTTTTAATAAAATCAGGGAAAAGACTTGCCAAACTTACCAGAATCTGATAGACTAGTATGGTAACAATCTATGGCTCGCAAAGAGACCATGGCAGAAAGGAAATATTGCAAAATGAAAAAAGATATCCATCCAGAATATCGCCCAGTTGTCTTCATGGACACAACTACTGGTTACAAATTCCTTAGCGGTTCAACAAAACGCTCTAACGAAACTGTTGAGTTCGAAGGCGAAACTTACCCATTGATCCGTGTGGAAATTTCATCAGACTCACACCCATTCTACACTGGACGTCAAAAGTTCACTCAAGCAGATGGACGCGTGGATCGTTTCAACAAAAAATACGGTCTCAAATAATGATAAAAAAGAACAGTTACCACTGTTCTTTTTTTGTACTTCTTTTTATGAACCAACCACTACTACTTTCTCTTTATCAACCTTTACGCTGACACTATAATTGATGTCAAACAAGGTTAAAAAATATCGAAAAGAAGCTTGATATTGAGAATGGTCAAGATGATTGAAACTGCGTAACCTAGGATGGTGTTCCACTTAGCATTGGTGAATTCTCCCATCAGTGACTTCTTAGAGGTCAGATAGATTAAGGGGAAGATTGAAAACGGAAGAGCGATTGACAGAAAGACCTGTGAATAGACCAATAACTGATCCAAGGTTTTTTCTTGATGCCCAAACAAAACGGCAACAATAATCACAGGGAGTAAGGCAAAAATCCGTGTACCGATACGGATAATCCACTGAGGCAATTTCAGATGCAAGAAACCTTCCATGACAATCTGTCCTGTTAAAGTACCTGTAATGGTCGAATTTTGACCACTTGCTAGGAGGGCAAGGGCAAATAAAGTTGACAGAGTTGAACTAGCTATAGCTCCTGCTATCTTCGAATCCTGTAAAGCATTGTACATTTGGGAGAATGCCGAAATTTCAGATGCATGACCAAAAAAGAGAGATGCCCCTAAAATGAGAAGCAAGGAATTGACAATAAAGGCCAGAGACAACTGAAGATTTGAATCCCAGGTCATAAAACGAACGGCTTTTCGAACATCCTTCTTATCTTTGTGGTTGATTTTCCTTGTTTGGGATAGGGATGAATGAAGATAGAGATTATGGGGCATGACTGTCGCTCCTACAATTCCTAGAGCCAAGGTCAATTGGCTTTCATGACCTGGTAACGGTGTTTCAAATAAAGTTGAAGTCGGTAAATAACCACCAAAGATACCCTGAATACTTGGATTGGATAAGGCTACCAGATAGGTAAAGATGGCTAATATGGTTAAAATAAGGGTCGTAACAATGGCTTCAATTTTTTTGAAGCCAAATTTCATCAACAACAACAAAAGAAATACATCTAAAACAGTTAAGAGGATAGCGACCATAATCGGTATTTTAAATAAAAGATTTAAGGCAATCGCTGAGCCTAGAACCTCAGCTAAGTCTGTCGCCATTAAAGCTAATTCTAAAATCACCCAAAGACTATAGCGAAGCCATTTGGGAGCATGATGAGCTGTTGCCTGTGCTAGGTCCATCCTAGTCACGATACCGAGCTTTCCAGCCATCTGTTGTAGCTGCATGGCGATGATGGATGAAACCAAAATAACAAATAAGAGACTATATTTGTAGGAAGCACCACCAACCACACTAGTAATCCAGTTTCCAGGATCCATATAACCAACTGCTACAAGAGCTCCAGGTCCTAAAAATGCTTTTAGATTTTGCCAAAAATGATTGTTATTGGGAGTTTCAATAGATTGGTTGATCTCAGAAAGAGAGACTTTTTTGTAAGAAGACATCGGAATTTTACACTTTCTAATCTGTCTTTACTTTTTTAAATGGATTTTTTGAAAATATCATGAAAATAGTTTTCCATTTCCAATTCTTTCTTATTATATCACATTTTAGAATGATTCTTAAGGAAAGAATGATGGTTGAAATAGACAATATCTGTATTGCAAAAGCCAGCGTTTTCTGACGCTGGCTTTAAAACTGTGAAAATTCTTTCTCAACTAGATCGCTTCTGTGACAAAACTACGGCTTTCTAGCACCTTAAGCATGGCATTTGCTGTGTCTAGGGCTGTGAAGAGGGGCACACCGTGTTCAATGGCTGAACGGCGAATTTGCTCACCATCTTCGTCAGCAGTTCGTTTGGTTCCAACAGTATTGATGATAGCTTGAATTTTTCCTTTGCGAACAAAACTTGGGATATCTTTCTCATCATCACCGATCTTACCAACAGGTTGGGCTTGCAGTCCATGACTGGCAAAGAAAGCTGCAGTTCCTTCTGTCGCGAGGATACCGTAACCGATATTTTGGAAACGACGAGCCAAATCCAAAGCTTCTTCTTTGGCATCATCTGCGATGGTAAAGACCACATTTCCAAAGGTTGGCAAGTGCAGGTAAGAAGCTTCAAAAGCCTTGTACAAAGCTTTTTCAAGAGTTGTATCAGAACCCATGACTTCCCCTGTTGACTTCATTTCAGGCCCGAGCAAGCTATCTACCTTAGCTAGTTTCGTAAAGGAGAAGACAGGCGCCTTGATATGAACGCGAGTGCTTTCTGGATAAAGTCCATCTTGGTAGCCAAGTTCTTCAAGACTTTGCCCAAGAATGAGCTTGGTCGCTACCTGAGCCATAGGAATATTAGTTACCTTAGAAAGGAATGGCACCGTACGGCTGGCACGTGGATTGACCTCAATAACGTAGACTTTTTCATCCTTGATGACAAACTGGATGTTCATCATACCAAGACAGTTAAGACCAATTGCTAGGCGTTTGGTATAGTCTGCAATGGTTTCTTGAACCTTTTGCGACAAGGTTTGCGGTGGGTAAACGGCCATTGAGTCACCTGAGTGGACACCGGCACGTTCGATGTGCTCCATGATACCAGGGATAAGGACATTTTCTCCGTCTGAGATGGCATCGACTTCGCACTCTTGCCCAACGATGTAAGAGTCAACAAGGACTGGATGGTCTGGACTAGCCTTAACAGCGGTACGCATGTAAGAACGAAGATCTTCCTCATTTTCTACGATTTCCATGGCACGTCCACCTAAGACATAAGATGGGCGAACGAGGACTGGGAAGCCAATTTTGCGAGCAGCAAGCACCGCTTCTTCTTCATTAGTTGCTGTTTGGCCAGGTGGCTGTGGAATATCCAAATCTTTAAGCGCTTGTTCAAAGAGGTCACGATCTTCGGCACGGTCTAGGTCAGCAACTTGTGTACCAAGGATGGTCACACCTGCTTTTGCCAATGGCTCTGCAAGGTTAATAGCTGTTTGACCACCGAACTGAACGATGACGCCTTTTGGTTGCTCAAGATCAATAACATTCATGACATCTTCGAATGTCAATGGTTCAAAGTAGAGCTTGTCAGACACAGAGAAGTCTGTAGAAACGGTCTCTGGGTTTGAGTTCATGATAATAGCTTCATAACCAGCAGCCTGAATAGCCTTGACTGAATGAACAGTTGCGTAGTCAAACTCAACCCCTTGCCCGATACGGATTGGACCAGAACCTAGGACTAGTACAGATTCCTTGTCAGACTTGATAGACTCATTTTCCCATCCATAGGTTGAATAGAAATATGGGGTTTCAGAGTCGAACTCTGCCGCACAAGTATCGACCATCTTGTAAACTGGGACAATCTTGTTTTCTAAACGAAGTTGGCGAACTTGGTCAGCTGTCGTTTTCCAGAGTTCAGCAATCTTACGGTCTGAGAAACCATTGAGTTTAGCTGTTTTCAAAACTTCTAAATCTTGTGGATGGGCACCCAATTCTTGCTCAATTTCAAAGATGTGCAAGAGTTTATCAAGATAGAAGATATCAATCTTGGTCAATTCAGCAATTTCTTCTGGTGTGTAACCACGGCGAATGGCTTCTGATACGTAGAAGAGACGGTCATCTTGAGCCTTGACAACCTTTTCAATCAAGGAATCATCAGAAACGGTTGCAAGTTCAGGTATTTCATTGTGGTGAACCCCAATTTCAAGGGAGCGACAAGCTTTAAGAAGAGACTCCTCGATGTTCCGACCGATGGCCATAACCTCTCCAGTCGCCTTCATCTGGGTACCAAGACGACGTTCCCCTTTTTCAAACTTGTCGAATGGGAAACGTGGAATCTTGGCAACGACGTAGTCAAGGGCTGGTTCAAACATAGCATAGGTTGAACCTGTAACTGGGTTGATGACCTCATCCAAGGTCAAACCGACGGCAATCTTAGCTGCCAATTTAGCAATCGGATAACCCGTCGCCTTAGAAGCAAGGGCTGACGAACGCGATACACGAGGGTTTACTTCGATAACATAGTACTTGAAGCTATGCGGATCAAGGGCCAGCTGAACGTTACACCCACCTTCAATCTTGAGAGCGCGGATAATGCTCAAGCTCGCGTCACGAAGCATTTGGTTTTCATAGTCTGACATGGTTTGCGCAGGGGCAAATACAATGGAATCCCCTGTGTGAATCCCAACTGGGTCAAAGTTTTCCATGTTACAAACAACGAGGGCATTGTCAGCCGAGTCACGCATAACTTCGTACTCGATTTCCTTGAAACCTGCAATGGAACGCTCGATCAAACACTGGGTAACAGGCGACAATTTCAACCCATTTTCAGCAATTTCACGCAATTCTTCCTCGTTGGCACACATACCACCACCAGTACCACCTAGGGTAAAGGCTGGACGAACGATAACAGGATAGCCGATTGACGCCGCAAAGGCAACAGCTTCTTCCACTGTGTTGACAATTTCAGATTCAGGGATGGGTTGCTCAAGCTCTTCCATCAATTGTTTAAAGAGGTCACGGTCCTCAGCTTGGTCGATGGCCGATAATTTAGTACCTAGGAGTTCGACACCAAGCTCATCTAGGATACCGTTTTTAGATAATTCCATGGCCATATTGAGACCTGTCTGACCACCGAGAGTTGGGAGCAAGGCATCTGGACGTTCCTTACGGAGAATACGTGTCACAAACTCAAGTGTAATCGGTTCGATGTAAACCTTGTCAGCAATTTCCTTATCCGTCATGATAGTTGCAGGATTTGAATTAACCAAGACAACCTCATAACCTTCCTCTTTCAAAGACAAGCAAGCCTGGGTCCCAGCATAGTCAAACTCAGCAGCCTGACCAATAATAATCGGACCAGAACCAATCACCATAATTTTTTGAATATCAGTACGTTTAGGCATTTATAAGATATTAAGGGCGTCAAGCGGACAAAGCTAAAATAGGAGTTATGACGAAGAACTATCAGTTCTAGGAATAACTATCTTTTTAGCACCGTCCGTAGCCCGTATTCAGTTCAGCAAATACGGACCACCCTTCTCCTTTCTATTCGTCGCCTCTCAGGGCGACATTAAATAAGATACAAAGGACGAATAGAAAGCGATTGAATTTTAGGAAACCAAGGAAGGATTGACAATCCAAGTTGGTTTCTCTAAATTCCGAGCTTTCCGTCCATGTTCAGTTAAATAAATTCTCCGACGAGTCTTACTCGTTCTTAGTTGGCTTGTTTAAAAGCTTCCATCATCTCAATAAACTCGTCAAAGAGGTAGCTAGCATCGTGTGGACCAGGAGCTGCGTCTGGGTGGAATTGTACAGAAAAACCTGGTTGGTATCTGTGACGTACACCTTCAACTGACTTGTCATTGATTTCTTCGTGGGTGATAATCAAATGCTCTGGCAAGTCCTCACGGCTGACTGCATAACCATGGTTTTGGCTGGTAAAGTCTACGCGTCCTGTTGCAATCTCACGTACCGCGTGGTTAAATCCACGGTGACCAAACTTCATCTTGTAGGTCTTAGCCCCGTTTGCCATGGCAAAGAGTTGGTGCCCCATACAAATACCAAAGATTGGAATTTTTCCTTGCACACCACGAATCATGTCCAGTGCTTCTGGAACATCTTCTGGGTTTCCTGGACCATTTGACAACATAACTCCGTCAGGATTGAGGTGGAGAATTTCTTCTGCCGTTGTTGAATAAGGAACAACCGTCACGTTACAGTTACGCTTAGAAAGTTCACGTAGGATTGAGTGCTTGAGACCAAAGTCTACTAAGACAACGCTCAAACCAACTCCTGGAGCTGGATAGGAAGTTTTAGTGGAAACCTGTTTGATATTGTCTGTCGGCAAGACTGTTGCTTGAAGCTGGTCCGTCACATGGTCCATACTGTCTCCAACATGGGTCAAGGTTGCACGCATAGTACCATGCTTACGGATAATCTTAGTAAGGGCACGCGTATCAATCCCTGAAATACCAGGAATTTTCTTAGCTTTCAAAAATTCATCCAGCGTCATTTGGTTGCGCCAGTTGCTAGCTCGACGCGCCTCTTCAAAAACGACAACTCCTTTACAAGTTGGAATAATGGATTCGTAATCATCACGGTTAATTCCATAATTTCCCACCAAAGGATAAGTGAAAGTCAAGATTTGTCCATTATAAGACTGGTCTGTAATGGATTCTTGGTAGCCGGTCATCCCTGTGTTAAAGACGATTTCGCCTGTTACATCAATATCTGCTCCGAAGGCCTTGCCTTCAAAAACTGTGCCATCTTCTAATACTAGAAGTCTTTTTGTCATATTTTCACCTCTCGTGGACGCTCACTGGCGTCTTTTAACGTCTTGTGTTTTAGTTGGCGTTTCTACTCGCCAATACGGATTCTAAGATTGCCATTCGAACAAAGACACCGTTAGTCATTTGTTGGACAATGCGTGATTTTGGCGCTTCAACCAAATGGTCAGCAATTTCCACATCTCGATTAACTGGAGCAGGATGCATAATAATGGCTTCTTCTTTTAAGCGATTATAGCGTTCTTGGTTCAAACCGTGTTGAGCATGGTAATCTTCTTTTGAAAAAACTGCTCCACTATCATGGCGTTCATGTTGAACGCGGAGTAACATCAAAACATCCACCTGATCAACAATCTCATCAATAGTTACAAACTGTCCATAGTCCGCAAACTCTTGACTTCTCCATTCCTCAGGTCCTGCAAAGAACAGTTCAGCTCCCAAGCGTTTCAAAATCTGCATATTGGATTTGGCAACACGTGAGTGATCCAAGTCACCTGCAATAGCAACCTTGAGCCCCTCAAAGTGACCAAACTCCTCATAAATAGTCATCAAATCAAGCAAACTCTGACTAGGATGTTGACCTGAACCATCTCCACCATTGATGATGGAAGTCGTAATCGACGGACTCGCAATCAACTCTCTGTAATAGTCGACCTCTGGGTGGCGAATCACACAGACATCCACTCCTAGAGCGGATAGGGTCAAGATGGTATCATACAATGTCTCACCCTTATTGACCGAACTAGTCTTCACATCAAAGTCCAGTCGCTCCAACCCTAGCTTAATCTCTGCCACTTCAAAGGACTTATGTGTCCGAGTAGAATCCTCAAAGAAGAGATTCGATACGATAGGTTTGTTCTCGTAGGGAAGTTGGGCTCCGTTTTTAAACTCAATCCCTCGTTTGATCAATTTCATCACTTGATCAACTGTAAGGTCTTCCATGGAAACCACATGGTTCAATGCTTGTTGATTTTCTGACATGGCTACTCCTTCAGCTTTCTAAGCTTCTTCAGTAATCAGAACTCTGTCTTGGCCATCAAGTTCTGTCATCTCTACGATGATTTCTTCAGAACGACTGGTTGGGATATTTTTCCCAACGTAATCTGGACGGATAGGCAATTCTCTATGTCCACGGTCAACTAGCACCGCAAGACTCACGCGCGCAGGACGACCATGGCCAACAATATTATCAATAGCAGCACGGATGGTACGGCCTGTATAGAGTACATCATCCACCAAGATAACTTCACGATCAGTCACATCAACAGAAATCAAAGAAGTATCTTCTCCGCTTTTAACATCATCACGGAAAGGTTTGGTGTCCAATTCCACAACAGGAACAGTGATGTTTTCCAACTGCTCCAAGCGTTCTTTGATACGATGAGCGATGAAAACACCACGCGTTTTTATCCCAGCTAAGATAATTTTATTCAAATCTTTATTGCGCTCAATAATCTCATAAGTAATTCGCGTAATCGCTCGTTTGACGGTCAATTCGTCTACAACTTCTTTTGCCTTCATGACAAACCTCCAAAAAGAAAAGTCTCCTTAACAAGGAGACTTCAGAATGTATAGCCAAGCGAGCCCTACCGCAAACAGTATAGACTTCACCCTTCTACTTAATCCAGCTCCTTGTCTGCCTCACGGGACAGGTTTAAAGGAATATTTAGTTACCATTTACTATAGCACAAAGCACCCTTAAAATCAAGCAAAAACTTTTTCAGAGTCCGCTTAAACATTGCTAAAATCATATAACTGGGGATAGTGATCGCATTCTGGATTTTTTGGATGACAGATAGCCCGTCCAAAGTATATCATGGCTTGGTGGGCTGCCAACCATTTCTCCGGTGGCAGAATGTCCATGACACGTTTTTCTACTTCGAGGGGTGTAGCCGATTTTTTGACAATATCATGGTGCTTGCAGATACGCTCAACATGAGTGTCCACTGCAAAGGCTGGAATCCCAAAGCCAACACTCATGACGACATTTGCTGTTTTGCGACCAACACCTGCTAGGCTTTCTAATTCCTCGCGAGTCTGAGGTACTTGTCCGTCAAAATCTTCCAAGAGTTGCTGGGCACATTTTTTTAGAAACTTGGCTTTGTTACGATAAAGTCCTAGGCGAGAAATGTGTGAAGCAATTTCACTTTCAGTTGCCACAGACATGGCTTGAGGCGTTGGAAAAGCAGCAAAGAGACCTGGTGTAGCCTTGTTGACTGCAGCATCTGTCGTCTGGGCTGACAACATCACTGCAACCAATAGTTCAAAGTGATTGGTAAAATCAAGGCTGGGTTTGGCATCTGGGAAGAGAGCTATGATTTCTTCTAGCACTTTACGTGCTCGTTTTTTTGACAAGACCATTATTCGTCTCCATCAAATAGTCCTTGCAAGCCAGCAAATGGACTGTTTTCTTCTTTCTTGACTGCTTGTTGGGCTTGGTATTCTTCCTCAGTCATGATTTGCCAGTCATTACCTGAAACAAATCCTTGACCAGCTTCCTCTTCAGCCGTCAAGACTTTGATTGGGATATTGAGCAAGATATTATCTGCTACGCTCTCAGCAAGGTCAATTTCCCCATTTTCGATAGGCAAGACCAAGTCATCATCAAGAACTTCCTGGTCCAGTTGGTTGGTCGCTCCTTCCATGAAAACTTCTGTGACTGGATAAGACTCAGCCAACTCAACTGGTTCCATACTACGACTGGAAGCAAGAACAATGGTATATGACAACTGATAGTCTAAGAAATACAGACGGTCTTCGTACTGCACCTTCCCCACTGCAAGGATATCTTTGACATCTAAAATTTCTTGATTCCGTTTACGCAAGTCTGCGACAAGGTCTAAAGTTTGTTCAAAGTGTAGGCCTTCAGGCTGCTTACGAATTTCTTGAATGTTTAACTTCATATTTCCTCCATAAAGATGTACTCACTTGATTATACCATGAAAAGGCTGTAAGTCAGCTTTCCAAACTTTGATATTAAAATCTCATTTTTTAACATATTTACTATGACAAACCTTCCTATTAGTGCTATACTATAGGCAAGAATACATCAGAGCAAGGAGGATGCTCATATGGAAGACAAAGCACTCATCACTGAAGCTTATCGACTCCTTTCCGAGTTAAATAAAAGCTACAAAAGCTGTAAACAAGGAACAGCTGATGATCTTCGACTGCAAGAGCTGCTGAACACCACTCTTAAGGAACTAAAAACAGCAGAAATGCTGGACAACAGTATCTTAATCGACCTTGAGAAATTTTACCAACGCACCAGTCTTCTGATTGGACTAGGGAGCCTAAAACTGAATGATCAAGCACGCACCGCTTGGCGCAACTATGACAAGTTCCATTACGAGCATGTCAAACACGTACTGACTCTCTATGGACCTGTTTTTGGATTTTAGAGTTTAGAATTTTGGATTTTCTATTGACAAAATTTCCTGAAAGGTATAGGATAGAGGTATTAATACTCGGAGGTAAGGGAGACATGAACAACTAATCTATCAAATAAAGAACTTTATTTAGTAGATCTTGTTTTTGTCTCTTTTTGTGTGCTCTTTTTATACTAGGTTTTCTAGTATCTTGTCCTCATTGAAAATCAAAAAACTAGAAAGCTATGCTCCTCTTGGGTTGGGTTAGGCAGCTCCAAGCTAGTTTGACGAGCTTTTCAACGAGGATAATAGAGTTTTGGACAGTGACTTTGGGCTCTACTAGATAAAGTAGAGCTTTTTGTTATGCACTATCGACATTCTAGAAAGGGCAACAATATGATAAAAATCAATCATCTAACCATCACGCAAAACAAAGATCTACGAGATCTTGTATCTGACCTAACCATGACTATCCAAGACGGGGAAAAGGTTGCTATTATTGGTGAAGAAGGAAATGGTAAATCGACTTTACTACGAGCTTTAATGGGGGAAGCATTACCTGATTTCACTATCAGGGGCGACATCCAATCTGATCTTCAATCACTGGCCTACATTCCTCAAAAACTCCCTGAAATCCTGAAAAATAGGACTCTACACGACTACTTCTTTTTGGATTCTGCTGATTTAGACTACAGTATTCTTTATCGTTTGGCGGAGGAGTTGCGCTTTGATAGCGACCGTTTTGCTAGCGACCAAGAAATTGGCAGCCTATCAGGGGGAGAAGCTTTGAAAATTCAGCTCATTCACGAGTTAGCAAAACCTTTTGAGATTCTATTTTTAGATGAACCTTCAAATGACTTAGATCTTGAGACTGTTGATTGGCTAAAAAGTCAGATACAGAAGATGAGGCAAACAGTTATTTTCATTTCCCATGATGAAGACTTTCTTTCTCAAACGGCAGATACTATTGTTCACTTGCGACTGGTCAAGCACCGGAAAGAAGCGGAAACGCTAGTCGAGCATTTAGACTATGATCGCTATAGTGAGCAGAGAAAGGCTAATTTTGCAAGACAAAGCCAGCAAGCTGCTAATGACCAAAGAGCCTATGACAAAACCATGGAAAAGCATCGCCGAGTCAAGCAAAATGTAGAAACTGCACTTCGAGCTACCAAAGACAGTACTGCCGGTCGCCTATTGGCTAAAAAGATGAAAACTGTTCTCTCTCAAGAAAAACGCTTTGAAAAGGAAGCTCAGTCCATGATACAAAAGCCACTTGAAGAGGAACAAATCCAACTTTTCTTCTCAGATATCCAACCATTACCGGCTTCTAAAGTCTTAATTCAACTGGAAAAAGAAAATTTGTCCATTGGCGAGCGTATTTTAGCTCAGGAGTTACGACTAACGGTCCGTGGCCAAGATAAAATCGGTATCATCGGGCCAAATGGTGTTGGAAAATCAACTCTGTTAGCCAAGTTGCAACAGCTGCTCAGCGCCAAAAGAGAGATTTCGCTTGGTTTTATGCCACAAGATTACCATAAAAAACTGCAATTGGATTTATCTCCAGTAGCCTACCTCAGCCACACTGGACAAAAAGAAGAACTACAGAAAATCCAATCTCACCTAGCCAGTCTCAATTTCAGCTATCCAGAGATGCACCACCAAATCCGCTCCCTATCTGGCGGGCAACAAGGTAAACTCCTACTTTTGGATTTAGTGTTGCGCAAA
The DNA here is from genome assembly GCA_963533485.1 of uncultured Streptococcus sp. Taxonomy (GTDB): domain Bacteria; phylum Bacillota; class Bacilli; order Lactobacillales; family Streptococcaceae; genus Streptococcus. The sequence goes on along the minus strand of CAUSPE010000003.1, from coordinate 3,556 downwards.
CCAAACTTTCTCCTTCTGGATGAGCCTACACGAAATTTTTCTCCCACTTCTCAACCTGAAATCAGAAAACTCTTTACCTCCTATCCCGGCGGTCTGATCACTGTTTCGCATGACAGACGCTTCTTAAAAGAGGTCTGTACGAGTATCTATCGTTTGACAGAAAAAGGTTTGGAAGTCGTTGATTTACAAGATTTATAAATGTTGAACATAGCAAAAATCCAGAGAGATTTCTCTGGATTTTTTTACATACGTCATTCTTGGGAACATTGATATAAAGATCGATGCTGGCATCGTCCTTCTGATAGATTATGCTCTGACTTTTGTTTCAATTGTATAAGCTAGAAATCATTTTTTTACAGCTCAAAGCATTCTAATATGACATTATCTCATATACAAAAAGCAAAATGCAACCAGATTATTGAGGATATGCAAAAGAATGGAATTCCATAGGTTGTCAGAAGTCTTGTACCTTACCCCAAATGCAAATCCCATACCTAAATAGCTGATAAAGCTAGGAATAGTATAGGGACCATGCAGATAAGCAAAAAGAAGCGATGTGGCAAACAATCCAAAATAGGTATTCTTAAATACTATCCCCTGTAACATACCTCGCATAAAGATTTCTTCCGTGACAGGTGCCAAAAAACAGAGATCCACAAAAAGTACAGACCATGAAAGGGATAAACTTTGCACAGCTTGAGTTGTGTCTGATTGGGTAGGGCCTAAAAAATTGATCAAAATATAAAAGAGGAAAAGCAAGGCGTATGAAAGAAAACATTTAAGAATATCTTTTAGGCGGATTTTCCGAATGTGAAACAAGTCATACTTTTTTCCCACATATAAAAATATTGCAAGTTCAACAAGGGTAAAAAGGATGGATAGCGGTAATGAATTTATTCGCATGATTTTCTCTGCTATACTCAAATGAATCGGCATAAAAATCAAAATCAAGAAAAACGTCATCCAGCGCTTATACATCATTCACCTCAACAATATAGAATTACATATATTATACTATTTTTTAGTGAGATAACAAATTAAAAGCGAGATACTAAAAGCAAAAATCCAGAGACGATCTCTGGATTTTTTTACATGTGTTTCAAGCGTTCGATTCGTTCTGAGATAGGTGGGTGGGTATAAAAGAGTTTTTGTAGTCCCCCACCTTTCTTAGGATCATTGATATAAAGAGCGCTGCTGGCATCATCGACATGGTGATGCATCGGCTCGCTATTCTCCAACTTACGCAAGGCATTGATCATTCCTTGAGGATTGCGAGTCAGCTCCACACTGGATGCATCCGCCAGAAATTCCCTCTGACGGGAAATGGCTAATTGCACCAAGGTTGCTGCGAGAGGTGCTAGAACAATGGCTAAGAGAGAGATAACAAGCATGATGATCTCCAAACCATTTCCATCACGATCATTATCACTCCGTCTTCGACCTGCGCCACCCCACCACATCATCCGTCCTGCCATACTAGACAGAAGGGTAATGGCACTGGCAAGGGCAACAGCAATGGTCGAAATGCGAATATCGTAGTTTCGGATATGACTGACTTCATGACCCATAACAGCTTCTAGCTCCTCACGATTCATGATTGCCAGAAGACCCGAAGTGGCTGCGACTGCTGCATTCTGCGGGTTTGAACCTGTTGCAAAGGCATTTAAAGAAGAATCCTCAATGATGAAAACACGCGGCATAGGAATCTGAGCGACCATGGCCATATCTTCTACTACATGGTAGAGGTCTGGTGCTGTTTGCTCATCAACCTCACGCGCCCCATTCATAGACATGACAATCTCTGTCGATTGAAAGATCATGGTCAGAGCGTAGATAAGGCCGATAATCAAGGCAATAATCATGCCACCAAGACCTGAACGCATAAAGAGATAGCCAACCGCATAACCAACCAAGGCCAAGAGTAGGAAGAAAACCAGCAACAAAATCCAAGTTTTTCGTTTATTGCTTGCAATTTGATCAAACAACATCTTAGTCACCTAAACCGCTAAAGTCAACTTTAGGAACTGCCTTTTCCTCTTCAGGTGTTTGAAGGAAGTCTGCAGCTTTAAAGCCAAATAGTCCTGCGATGATGTTACTTGGGAAACTTTCAAGTTTTACATTGTAGTTGCTGACAACACTGTTGTAGAGTTGACGAGAGTAAGAAATTTTATTTTCTGTATTGGTCAACTCTTCTTGCAATTTGATAAAGTTGGCACTAGCTTTCAAGTCTGGGTAATTCTCTGCTACTGCAAAGATACCAGAAATCTGGCGGGTAAGGGCATCACTGGCCTTCATAGCTTCAGCTGGTGAAGTTGCTGCGGCTACTTGTCTACGAAGTTCTGTTACTTTTTCCAAGGTAGAACCTTCATATTTCGCATAGCCTTTGACTGTTTCAATCAAGTTTGGGAGGAGATCATTACGACGCTTCAACTGAACATCTATCTGGCTCCAAGCCTCCTTGGTCTGCATACGATTTTTAACCAAACCGTTATAGCTAACAATCACAAAAATAACAATCAGAGCCAAAACTCCAAGAATAATCCAAGTCATAATCTTATTCCTTTCTGCTTTTAGATTACTACCAGTATATCAAAATTTTAATGAATATGGTAAAATAAGATGATACTAGAGAAGGAAAATACTATGAAACCAGAAACATTTTACAGCCTACTAGCTGAGCAAAATATTCCACTTTCGGACCAGCAAAAGAACCAATTTGAACGGTATTTTGAGCTCTTGGTCGAGTGGAATGAAAAGATTAACCTGACCGCTATTACAGATAAAGAGGAAGTTTATCTCAAACATTTTTATGATTCGATTGCACCTATTCTGCAAGGCTTGATTTCAAATGAAACTATCAAACTTCTTGATATCGGAGCGGGGGCAGGATTTCCTAGTCTACCCATGAAAATCCTCTATCCTCAGTTAGATGTGACCATCATTGATTCGCTCAATAAGCGCATCAACTTCCTTCAGCTTTTGGCTCAAGAGCTGGATTTGGAAGGTGTTCACTTCTACCATGGACGGGCAGAAGACTTTGCCCAAGACAAGAACTTCCGTGCCCAATTTGATGTGGTGACGGCTCGTGCGGTTGCCCGCATGCAGGTTTTGTCTGAGCTGACTATTCCCTATCTTAAAGTCGGCGGAAAACTATTGGCACTCAAAGCCAGCAATGCTCCTGAGGAATTGCTAGAAGCCAAGAACGCTCTCAACCTCCTCTTCAGCAAGGTCGAAGACAATCTCAGCTACGCTCTACCAAATGGAGATCCGCGCTACATCACTGTGGTCAAAAAGAAAAAGGAGACGCCTAACAAGTACCCAAGAAAGGCTGGCATGCCCAATAAACGCCCGCTTTAAACAATGGTGCACCCTTGTTTAAAGTTCAGAAAACCATTTACAAAATCAACTTCGCTCTCACATTTCTAGGCTCGGGAAAAAAATGATTTACAAAATCATACCTCGCTCTCGTATTTCTAGGCTCGGGAAAAAAATGATTTACAAAATCATACCTCGCTCTCGCATTTCCGGGCTCGGGAAAAAATGATTTACAAAATCA